>CAYGGB010000137.1:0-3312 GCA_964349295.1 uncultured Candidatus Peribacteria bacterium
GAACCCGCGACCAATGGCTTAAAAGGCCACTGCTCTACCACTGAGCTACCGACCCACTGAGGGCACTATAGCGTAATCGGAATATTCCGCATCATCACATTGTGTCATGCGAGTACGCGTTACGTTCCCTCTTTCACAATCCCTTGTTCGATCAGTTGCTCCAGCACTCCCTGCGCCGTCGGATTCTCCGGATCCCGTCTCAGCGTCTCTTTCAGTTCCTCCACTGCTTCCGCCATCTTCCCGAGCTGAAGAAGTGCAATCGCAAGATTTGCGCGCGCATCGCTCAGGTTCGGATCCCGTTCCAGGGCTTTGCGATAGAACTCCGCAGCACTTTCAAATTTTTTTTCTTCTCCGTCGAGAACCCCAAGATTGAAGAACGGCATCGCGAGATCTGGAGCGGACGCGGCAGCAGCTTCGAATTCCTTCCGTGCTTCTGTTTTCTTTCCCGATGTGTAATACAGACGGCCCAGGTTGATGTGGGCGAGGGCGTAGGCGGGATCAAGGACGATCGCTTTTTGATAGTCGTCGGTCGCGTCCTGTATCCGGTCTGTCGCCTCGAGCGCCAGCGCGCGATTGTACCGGACCTGCGGATCGTCTTTGGCGGCAAGAGCGGTCTCATATTCCGCTAGCGCCTGATCAATCTTCCCCGCGTCGCGTAGCGCATTGCCGTACCACATGTGTCCCAGTCTCGCCTCCGGTGAAACCTGTGTCACATACCGGCTGAGCGTTTCGCTGTCGGTCCAGATGCGGGTCTGGTGGATGGTCATGAACGCGAGAATTATGAGGAGAATTCCCATGAACACGTTGATGAACTTTCCTGCATTCTCTGGCGATGTTTGTTTCTGCAGCAGCTGTCCGATTTTCTCCAGTCCCAAGGCTGCGAGCATGAAGATCGCGATCGACGGAATGTAGCTGTAGCGGTCGGACGTGAGGTAATAGTCGCCGTTTTTGATCAGGTTCGAGAACGACGGGGCGTACGTCAGCATGATGAATGCGGTCCCGAACGCGAACGTTTTCCATCGGTGCCTCATCACGAATGCCGCGAGGATGATCATCGTCACGATCAGGATCGATATGAGGAAATCCGACGACGTGATCGTCACTGTTCCCGCATAGCCGTACATCGGACTGAGTCCGGTCGGGACAAGAATTTTGCCGATGGCGAAGGTCAGGGATTTTGCCGCGACGAGAATTCTTGTGATCAGAGACAGATGCGGTGCTCCGGATTTTCCGTACAGCGCGACGATCCCGAAAATTACAGCGAGGATGAAGAAGGGGATTTTCTCCAGTAGGGAACGGCGCGTGATCTTTTTTCCCTCCAGCCAGTCGATGACAAACAAGGCAGGGGCAAGCGAAATCACTGTCACCTTCGAGAGCAATCCCAGCAGAAATCCTGCAAGACTGCCTGCATAGAACGATTTCCCGTGTGTGCGCAGATACAGAAGATAGAGAATCGCGGAGAGCAGAAAAAACGTGGTACTCAGCAGATCTTTCCGTCCACTGGCCCAGAGAACCGCTTCGGTGTTGATCGGGTGGATAAGGAAAAGAAGAGACGCGACCAGCGCGGGCCAGCGTTTGCGCGTGAGCGTGTACGCGAGAATCAGGATCAGCCACGCGTTGAGAATATGCAGAAGGAGATTCGTGAGATGAAAGATAAACGGATCGAGACCGCCGAGCGTCGCATCAATCTGGTAGCTGAGGAACGTGAGCGGAATGTAGAGTTCGGGGTCGTAGCTGGAAAAGACCGTTTTTACGTTGGTCCACGTGAGCGCCTGTGCAGCCGGGTTTTGCGTGATCAGCAGCGTGTCATCGAGTTCGACGAATTCATTGCGAAGAGTTCCTCCGTACAGCAGTACTCCGAGTGAGAGCACCAGAAGTCCGCTGCCGATCATCCAACGCTTTGTCGTCACCGGCGTATTGTAGCGTGCTGTAGGATTGGTCCATCCCTCGATACGCTCGTTGCTCCACAACGAGCTACTCGGGATGACGGTGCTTCCTTTCTATGATTGATAGCCATTGTCACCTGGCGGCGCCGCAATTCCTTGATGATCTTGATGCGGTTCTGACGAGAGCAAAGAACGCTGGCGTCGAGCGAATGATCTGCATTGGCGACACGATAAAAGAAAGCAAAGATGGATTGCAGATAGCCGAAAAATACGATCACATATTTTGTACGGTCGGGCTGCATCCGCATCATGCCAAAGACTTTTCATCCGATACTCTTATGACGTTGCGCGAGCTTGTGACATCATCGAAAAAAGTGAAGGCGATCGGGGAGATCGGCTTAGATTATCACTACGATTTTTCGCCGCGAGACGTCCAGCGATCTGTCTTCCGCGAGCAGCTCACGCTCGCGAAAGAGCTGAAGCTGCCTGCGGTCGTTCACTGTCGTGAAGCGGTGGAGGACGTCTGGTCGATCGTGGACGAGATCAGGCCGCCGAATCTTGTGATTCATTGCTGCACCGAGAAATGGGATGACGTGAAGCGTTTCGTGGAGAGGGGATATCTGCTCTCATTCACCGGCATCGCGACGTATCCGAAATCTGACGACATCCGGAACACGATCAGACAGTGTCCGTTTGATCAGCTGATGATCGAAACCGATGCGCCGTTCCTCGCACCTGTTCCGCATCGTGGCAAGCGCAACGAGCCGGCGTTTGTCATTGAGGTCGCGAAGTGCGTTGCGGAGATCAAAGGAGTGTCTCTTGAGGAGGTTGATAGGGTGACGACGGCGAATGCGGTGAGGTTTTTTAGGTTGTGAAACATGTCGAAAGCCCCCAACGTCATGTCAGGGGCTTCTTTGGCAGCAACTACCTGAGTTGCCGCGCATGTTGATAGGCTTTGGTCAGTATGCACCGAAGCAGTTCACACATGGCGTGAGACTCTTTGTGCAGTGTGTGAAGAGTGATGAAGGCGGCCATGCTCTCATCGGAGTCGCAGGTGACCCCGTTTTCGAAGGTGTCGAAGTCTTTGAGTCCAAACTCAAAGACTCCCATGAGTCGTTCTTCGTCGTTGGTGATGATCGACTGGGGATCCTCGTCTCCGATGTCCCACGCGTAAACTTTTTGAGACGAGGAATGACCGACAAGGGCGAAGCGGAATTTCTTCTCAGACACGATGAGCTCCTTTAAGTAGGGTGAAAGAACTGATACCAAAAGCATTAATATTTTATACTATTGTTTGTTTATGTCAATACTCGCATCGTCAAAAGTAATATCAAGCCAGAATGGTCGCAGACCATGAGCGGGCAAAGCAATTCGAATGGTGCGCTCGGCGGGATTTGAACCCACAACCTTCGGCTTCGGAGGCCGA
>CAYGGB010000138.1:0-3289 GCA_964349295.1 uncultured Candidatus Peribacteria bacterium
TGTCGCGCTCTAACCCCTGAGCTAATCGCCCGTGTTGTAAAAAGACTGTCTCCGAACCGAAAAAGGGTACGGATTCACAGGCACCGGGTCAAGGAATGCTATTACCGCCCTGTCGCCCATTTTGCAAACGCTTCCAGACCGAGCCCGTAGGGGAACTCACGGCCGTCCTGCCGTATACGGGAGAGACGCTTTACGGGGAGTTCCATTGTAAAATCGTAGCGATGCTCGGCTTCTTCGGATGCGAACACGATTCCCTGGACCATCACGCGGGCATCGCTTTCGGCATGGATTGCCGTCTGGGTGGTAAAGAGCGCTCCCGAATCGAGTAACATCCGTTTGACTGCAGCTTCTGCCACAGACGGGTCAAAATGCTCTTCCGGGGCCACCGGAGCGTCGGCGGGGGCCTCCAGCACCTCCAGTGGCGCAACAGGCATAGAAAGGGCCGGTGCCTCGATATAGGGCGCAATATCGTCAATCTTCTTCCAGTCGGCATAGAGTGCCTGACTGTCTTCAGCGAGAGTGCCAGCGAAAGGATCGATCATCTGACGCAATGCATGCGCATAACGCCGCAGGCGCTCGGGATAACCGTTCTGCTCTGCAAACGACCGATAGTCTTTCATCGAGTGCAGGAGCTGCTCCAAGAATTCCTCCGGATGTTCCATCGTCTGCAGATGCTTTTCCAGTTGCTCCCGCCATTGGGTGACGGCACGCGCGGGAACGGCTTCACCGATATCCGAGGACGGAAGTTGAAGCCAGCGGAGAAGTCTCGCAGACCGGGAAATACCAAGAGGCCCCGGCGTCTCCCATGCCGCAGCGCGGTACTGTGGATGAAGCGACAGGAGCAGCCAGAGATCGTCATCAGAAATATAACCGGTCAGTTCCTGCGAGACACTCGGCAACTCCGCGGCATGCGCGAGCAGCGCCGGCAGAACATCGGACGGAAGATCCGGCGACGAGAGTGCGGCGTCCGTCGCCGGCTGCCGGAGCAGTGCATGTGCGGATTGCGCATTCCCGGATTCGACGGCTGTGCGCAGGGCACGCAGCTGCGACCGCACGGACTGTTCGGCCATACGGGTCTGCGCTGCCGGAAGAGCGAATGGCGTGAGAACCGGCGATATCGCAGATTCTGCCGGGAACGCAGGAAGTAGTGGAAGAGTGATCGAAGAAAGATCCGCCAGTTCATCCCGGAGGAGGTCGGAAGTGATGATGTCAAAATTGCGGAACTGATCGACAACCGCGGGGAGATTTCCCTCCCACGGCACCAGGTCTTCTGACGTCCACGACCCCTGCATACCGGCAGGAATGATGATCCTGAATGAGTCTCGGACCAGGAGCACCGGACTGGAGAGCGCGTGAATGGAAAATTTCTCCCCGCCGCGCGTGGCCAGGAATCCTCCGTGAAATGCGCTCAGAATGACATCGCCGATCCGGAGCCGCACCAATCCGTCTGACGCAAGAATCACCGTCCCCTCTTCGAGCGACAGCAGTTCCCCCTCGTCCGAAAGAATCCCGTCCTCACGCAACAGACCGCCGATGCCCCTGGGGAGAGTGAATAACCGGTCTTCCTGCCTCGCGCTGATCGCCGAAATCGTCACCGTCGGGAGTATTTCCGCCTGCAGCCGGGTGCTTCCACCCCCCAGAACGCTGGTCCCGATCAGCAGGAGAAACAGGGGAAATGCCAGAAAATGACGGTGTTTCTTGATATGCATTTTTCCTCATATTATAGCAGAAAAATGCCATTTTCACTAGGGTCAATCCGAACCCGAACCCTAGCCCCAACCCTAACCCAAGCCCTATCCTCCCCTCATGCGAGTGATAGGAATCGACCCCGGCCTGGCGACGATCGGCATCGGAATTGTCGAGGCGGATTCGGTGCATGCCATCCGGCCCATCGAGTGGTTGACGATCGAAACTGCAGCAGGACTCCCCACACCGGAGCGTCTGAAGGAAATCCATGATGATCTCGCCGCACTGCTCAAAGACGTGCAGCCGGATCTTGCCGTGGTCGAGCGGTTGTTTTTTGAGACAAACGTGAAGACGGCGATGGACGTTGCGCAGGCACGCGGGGTGATTCTCCTCACACTCGCTGAACACAACATTGCTGTGATCGAACCGTCCCCTCTTCAGTTGAAATCATGCATCACCGGAGACGGCCGGGCCGACAAACGGCAGGTACAGGAGATGCTGAAAAGAATGATGAATCTGGAAGAGGTGCCAAAGCCGGATGATGCGGCGGATGCGCTTGCTCTCGCCGTGTATGGGGTGCTGGCTCCGAGTGCGGGGATATTGGTGGGTGATTCACATGTAGCTCGTTAATTCGTTTATTCGAGAAAATTCCCATCGAATAAACGAATAAACCAATAAACGAAATTTACAGAATATCAGCATCTCGTTTTCCCCTCCCCTTTGCGACAAACGGCCTCAGCATCCCCGTCTCATTCTTCCGCACCGCCGCGTCCACTTTGTCGAGATAGTGTTTGAGATCTTCGGCGTATCCGAGTGACGGGAACTTCGCGGTGTATTTTGCATCCGCCGTGCCGTACCGGATATGGAGAGGACGGGCGAAAAAGAAGACATCGAGAAAGCGACGGTGGCCGGCTTCGCATTCCTGATACTGCGGCCATTTGATGGTGATCAGCGGTGAATGGAAAAACGCTTGTGGATTGGCCACGAGGATGCGCTCGGTCGTGACCCGGAACGTTGCTTCGCGCCAGACGTGGATCCGCTGCAGGAGAATGACGAGCAGGCACACCGCGAAAAGCGCGATATACATCCAGAGAACCGGGGCGGAATTTTGTGTGAGAAGCAGAGTGATTGCCAGAGCCACACTCAGGATAGCTCCCGTGATCAGTCCTTCGAGAATGCCGCGCAGAACATTGACGACCAGCACTGCCAGCGACGAACGTCTGTTGCAGAGCAGCGTTTCGCCTTCGTGGAGGTAGCGGTCGGACATGGTGGGAGTATACCTCATGGCCCTCTCCCCCCGGCCCCCTCTCCCCGAGGGAGAGGGGGAGACGGCACTCTTGAAAGTGAACAACCACAAAACAGTCAACATTCCCCTCCCCCTCGGGGGGAGGGGCTAGGGGAGAGGGCATCGCTTCCTCTATACTCCCCCCATGCCCCCCAAAAAACGCACCAAAGCCTTCTCCTACGCCTCCGCCGGCGTCGACATTTCTCGCGCCGATGCGGCCAAGGAAGAAATGGCGGTTGCACTGCGCAGTACCGACGCGCGCGTGCTCAACTCGGTGGACTCATGGGCGTTCGCATCGCTCTTCGACGGACGGTTCCC
>CAYGGB010000139.1:0-3264 GCA_964349295.1 uncultured Candidatus Peribacteria bacterium
ATCGCGGAGCACTCGAAATCCTGCTGATCGGCGCGGCAACGGCGAGCATTGCGTATGGGGTGGGAGTGGCGCTGAAGGGGGTGGCGGGCATTTGAATTTTTGGTTGAGTTTTGTCCATTGGCTTTTTGCCGTTCCACTTTCGCGTACGTCAAAAATCGAAAGTTCCAAAATCTAACCTAAAATTCAAACACTGAGCCAGATTCCAATCCAGGTGACGAGTCCCCCAAACACAATCCCTCCCGCCACCTCCAGAAACGAATGCCCCACTCTCTCCACCAGGTGCTCCCATTTCTGCAATCTGTTGAGAATCTGCGCCTGCAATCCGATCGCGCGGCGCGAGTTCATGGCGTCGTACCAGACGATGCACGCGAACGTGAGCGCTATGGCAAACTCCGTCGATTCTGCGCCGAGTTTCTGATGCACGACGATCAGCAGCGACGTGACGAACGCCGAGTGCGTGCTCGGCATGCCGCCCGAGCGGAAGATTCCTTCATGCCACTTGCCGGTCCTGAATCCTTCATAGCAAATCTTCGTCGCCTCGCAGAGGAAACCGACGACGAGCGGGATCAGAAAGGGGTAGAGGCGGAGGAGGGGCATGATTCAAAAGAGTAGTGAACGATGGCTCAGGGCTGTAGTACCAATTTCAGATCATACCCGTCTGTCATGACAGTAGGAATATTGTAATTCCCGGTGTTGCTTGCAAGATGCGGAAGAATAAGCCGCATATCGGATTCGCGGAAGACAGGAACCTTTGTGACATCAATATTCGTAATAAGTGCGTTCACCCGGCCGTTTATTGAAGCAGTTATGACGTTTCCGACTCTGCGGGCACCATTGAAGGTGAAAGTGGCCAGAGAGGCGATGGCACCAAAGCCCTGTAATTTCCATCGACGATCATTGACCGTGATCATTCCGGTACGATCGACTTTCAGGCGATAGGTGACCGAATCCAAAGTAAGAAGTGTCTCCGTTGGCAATCCCATGATTTCCTGACCCAGCCCCATACGCATCTCATTCATTCTTGTGATGCGCTGCGCGAAAGAGCTCTGACGATTCTGGGGCAGTGCCCTGATCAATTGTAATTCCTGATCCAGCTTCGCGATCGCTTCTACAGCAGGGGCTGATGTTTCCTCAGTATACGGAGTCTTTTGCGCCGCCTCAAAGGCAGTGTTGGTAATGCCCGCCTGCAGTTTGACCTGCTGTTCTCTCTTTACCGGATCTTCATATATTTTTCTGTCGGCTTCAATCTTTTTAAGCGCATCTTGGGGAATCATTTTGGTCATCCGTTCGCGTTCAGTATTGAGAAGACTCATGCGCTTTGCGAGAGGTTCCTGCTTCCGGCGGTCCTCCGGTAACGACTCGATAAGCCAGATCTCGCTCTGAATCTGCTTAAGTGCAAATTGTGCAGCAATAGTTACAGAAGCGCTTGTAGGATCAACAAGGGAAATTGCATCATCTGTTGCTTTTTGCTGAGTCTCACGATTCTGCATAGCCGCTTTAATCTGATCTTCCGATGGAACGGATCCGCCGAGCTGCGGTATCAGATTCTGATGCAACCACGTCTGCAGGCCCGAAGAGGCAAAAAATTCCGCAATCGCCTTTTTCTGAGGCTCGGGCAGCCAGTTGAACGCGGCAACGCCGCTGCCCACCAGTGCGCCCGCGCTGATGACTGTCGCAGTGATGCCTCCCACCGTATCGCGGATCCATCCAAGAGTTGCGGCAACCCCGTTATAGATCGGCTTCAGGATTTTTGTGGCAACGAGATATGCCGTTCCAAGAACTGCGGCACCTGCCGTAAGCCCCGCAGCCCCTCGTATGGCGACCCGCACAGGTTCAGGCGTGTTTGCCGGAAGCAACTGTTCTTCCAGGGCTGTGTATCCCCGCACTCCCGCCTTCACCACACCCTCCGCCGAAAGATCACCGGTCTGCGTGCTGTAGAGAGCGGCTCCGCTCAGGGCCAATTGATTACGAAGGACCGCCAGATCTTTTTGTACGCTCTCCACGGTTTGGGCTGCTCCGTGCTCATGAATGGTTTCACTGAGCATCGCCAGACCTTTGCGGATCTTCGCTTGCCCCTCCGGCGTTTCATCGGCCATTGTGCCAATCGACTGTGAAAGTTTACTGAGTTGTTCTGTTGCAGCCGGCGACAGCGGCGTACGCCGGGCAAGTTCGGTATTGAGAGCCTGGACGAGGTCGAGGTTGGTGGACATAGAAAAACAGTCGTATGTTTAATTGAGCCGGTGAATTCTTATGCGCTGCGATCCCAAAGCGTCTTGTACCTGTTTGCGGGCTTCAGGAACAGCAATATAAGGAACTGGATCGAAGCTCCGCTCTTCTGCTGTCTGCGTTGGACTTGCAGCCTTGTCTAAAAGTATCTGCACGAACGGAAGAATTTCCTCAAGCGTTGCCGGTCTTATCGTGGCCGGATTCCTGGGGAAAGAGAGACCAAGCATGCTTCCGGACATACGAAACCCTTCATTTGTTCTCATAACCGTTCCAATCTGAATTGCACCTATTGCAGTTGCAGCACTAACTGCAGCTCCGCGCATGCTACGGCCGACATTTGAAAACAGGGATCCGACACTGGTTACAGGTTCATACACCTGTTCCAACCGCGGTTCCCAACTAACGTTATTCACGGTAATGCGGGGAGGTGAGCGCTGTATTTGAACAGAGAGACCACGTCGCAGTTCGATCAGACGACCATCCGCGAGATCCGCATTCAGGGGAATTCCATCAAGAATCCGCTTTCTTTCAATCTGTTCAGGCGAAAGAAGGACTGCATTGTCTGCTGCAGCCTTTTTCGCTGCAGAATCTTTTTCTGCCTTCTGTTTCTCGGCCTCAGCCTTCGCCACAGCATCATCTGTTTTCACTTTTTGATCCGGCTGGGCACCCACCACGTCCTGAGTTCCTTTTTTCTTTATCTCCTGCTGAACAGAAGTACCTTCTTTCTGAATCTTCTGCTGGCCCGGGGTCGGGGCTGGCTGTGGATTTCCATTGTTCAAAGCAACCTGTGCAGCTGCAAGTTCCTTAAGACGATCATTCAATATCTGAATACGCTCGCGATGAACCTTCTGCTGGTCTGCCGGAAGCCGGGAAATATTCGCCTCTGTAAGGAGACCCTGTTCCATCGCGATAACTTTTTGTGCACGCATGATGACATCACCGAGAGTTCCCTGGGATGTCGGATCGCGGCGACGGATATCAATGAACTGGTTCACAATTTCGTTCGTCTGTTTCTTATTATTTTCCATAAGAGCATTC
>CAYGGB010000140.1:0-3255 GCA_964349295.1 uncultured Candidatus Peribacteria bacterium
GCTCAGTTGGCTAGAGCGCCTGGTTTGGGACCAGGAGGCCGTGGGTTCAAGTCCCCCCGTCCCGACCACGTAAAGGAGCCGAGCGAGCTTTACGTGCCACGTGGCCGCGCAGCGGCTTTACGTGGCTGTCAAGCTCCCACGTGGCACAACCAATCAATATACTATTTTAAACCTTATGCCCACCTCCCGCCCCTACCGCTATCTCGACCTCGTGATCGCCGCGTTCGTCACGGTTCTCCTGATCTCGAACATCGCATCATCCGCGAAGATCATCGACTGGGGATTCACCATCAAAGGCTTGCCGCTCGCGTTCGATGCGGGAACGCTGATGTTTCCACTCAGTTATATCTTCGGGGATATTCTGACAGAAGTGTACGGTTACCGCCGCAGCCGGCGCGTCATCTGGGTCGGCTTTGCGGCATCGACGGCGATGAGCGCAAGTTTCTGGGTGGTGCAGCATCTGCCCGGCGAAGCTATGTGGCAGGACTACGCCGGTGACGCGGCGTACGCAGCGATTCTGGGCGGAGTGAGCAGCGGAGGAATCATTATCGCGAGCCTTGCGGCATATTTCCTGGGTGAATTCAGCAATTCGTATATCCTCGCAAAAATGAAGGTGGCGATGGACGGACGCCGGCTGTGGATGCGCACGATCGGGTCGACGCTGATCGGCCAATGCATTGATACCGCTGGATTCATTCTGATCGCGACACTGTTCGGTGTCTTCCCGTGGGAAATTTTCTGGACGCTGATCGTCACCAACTACATCTTCAAAGTCGCCGTCGAAATCGTCTTCACCCCGGTAACGTACGGAATTGTCGGATTCCTCAAGCGAACGGAACAGGAGGATTACTATGACAGAGATACGAACTTCAATCCGTTCGCGCTTCAACAGTAAAACGGACCATCCTGCATGAGGAAAGCCCGTTATTGATGACACTGTCCTCCCGAGTAGAAATTTGTCGCAACAAATTTCGTATCGAGGGGGAGGTCACGCCTTGCTCCCCATCCCCACAATCAGACAAGCTGCAGCAATTCCGGTGTGGAGAAGATTATCAGCCATATTGACGCCGATAAGGCCAAGAACCGTGTCACCCTGGACAAATCCGGCGATCGCGACGATACCGTAGACGACACCGAAGATGATCAGGTACATGCGCGACATCGCGTAGGTTCCGGCGACCACAAGCGCGATAGCACCCGATGCGACGTGGATGATGTTGTGCATCGTGTCGACTTCAAAAATTCCGAGCAACGGACTTGGCATGAGGAAGCCAAGAACGCCGACAGCGACGAGGACAATACCGAGAACGCGGGTAAGAAGTGTGACGAGAGATCCCATAAGAAGAAGGGGGAAGGACTTCTGCGTATTCTAGCAAAAGGAAGTGGTGCCGGAAGCACATTCCAAAAAGCTGCAAGAGAAGATAACTGGAGATAGTGCCATCAGGTAGAATCATCACTCATGCCCACCAAAACAACCGAACCACCGCAGTCCGCCCCGCTCGCCTACCGCCTGCGGCCACGCACGCTAGATGAATTCGTCGGGCAGGAAGACGTGATTGGAAAAGGAACAGGGCTCCGGACCGCAATTGAGAAAGACCAGCTGAGTTCCGCGATTCTTTCGGGACCGCCGGGAACGGGGAAGACGACGCTTGCCCATGTGATCGCGAATGTGACTGAAGCGCAGTTCGTCCAGGTGAACGCGGTGACGAGCGGGGTGAAAGAACTGAAAGCGATCTGCTTGGCTGCGGAAGAAATGCTCAGGAACCTGAAACAACGGACGGTCCTCTTCGTCGATGAGATTCATCGATTCAATCGGAGCCAGCAGGATGCGCTGCTCCCGTCCGTGGAAAACGGGAGTGTGATTCTGATCGGCGCAACAACGCAGAATCCGTACTTTGACGTGAATGCCGCCTTGATCAGCCGGTCGCAGGTTGTTCTGCTCAAGCCTCTTGGTGTTGATGATCTCACACTGATTCTTCAGCGGGCGCTTGCTGATGAACGGGGTTTTGGCGGAAAAGTAAAAGCGGATGATGCGGTTCTTGAACGCATTGCTCATGTCGCCAACGGTGACGCCCGTATCGCATTGAACACCCTTGAGCTGACAATCATGACGGCAGGAAAGAAAATCACACTCGCAAATGCCGAAAAAATCCTGCGCCAGAAATCCCTTCGGTACGACAAATCGGGAGAAGACCACTACAACGTCATCTCGGCATTCATCAAATCCATGCGCGGAAGTGATCCTGATGCGGCTCTGCTCTGGATGTACCGGATGCTGGAGAGCGGTGAGGATCCGCGCTTCATCTTCCGCCGCATGTCGATCTTCGCGAGCGAGGATGTTGGGAACGCCGACCCGAGGGCGCTGCAGTTCGTCGTATCCGCCTGGCAGGCGTTCGAACTTGTCGGACTACCCGAAGGAGAGTTCTTCCTCGCTCATGCCTGCGTGTACGTCAGTCAGGCACCCAAGAGCAATGCCGTCACACGCGCAATGGGTGCGGCGAAGAAGGCCATTCATGAATCACCTTCTCTCGAAGTACCGAACCATCTGCGGAATGCTCCGGTGAAAGGGATGAAAGAGCAGGGCTATGGCGTCGAGTATCAATATCCGCACAATCATGAAGGTGCGGTCGTTGCTGCAAATTACTTCCCGATTGGAATACGTCCGCAGAGTTTCTATGAGCCAAGTGAGCGGGGGTTTGAGATGGAGGTGCGGGAGAGGATGGAGAAAGTGCGGAAAATCGTCAGGAACGTCGATACTTCAGTGAAATGACAAGATACATGGACTTCAGTGTACGATGGTTTCATGTTCATCACTGTCGTCACCGCCTCCAAATCCTCTGCCATCGGCAAAGGTCTGACGTACGAAACGGACAACGAATCGATCCAACCCGGATCCGCCGTCCGTGTCCCTCTTCGTAAATCCATTGTCGAGGGAATCGTCATGGACGTGATGCAGGAGAAAATCCAGACAGAGTTCGATCTGCGGTCGATCAAAGACGTCATCGGCAACTCCCCTCTTCTCAGTGCAGCACAGATGAAGACCGTCCGCTGGATGAGCGAATATTATTACTGTTCATTGCGTCAGGCTCTCCAAGTCTGGCTGCCCGCCCCGCCATGGTCCCGTTTGCTGCCGCCGGATGTCATCATGTACCGAATCCAGCATGGATCTTCGACTGGTGGCTTGCCCCGGGGTAAAAAAGGCCAGACGGTGATGGAATTCCTGACCGGAAAAGACTGGACCTCGCGCGACCAGAT
>CAYGGB010000141.1:0-3227 GCA_964349295.1 uncultured Candidatus Peribacteria bacterium
GCGGTTGTGGAGGCTGCTGAAGCTGAGACGCCGGGCGAAGACGACGCGAAGGACAAGGGCAAGAAGGCGATCCTCTACTTTGTCGTCGGTCTTCTGGTCATCCTCTTCTGCCGCGTCATCGTGGGGTTCTTCACCAACCTTGGTCCGGAGTTGTCCGTCTGATCGCTCGTCGCACACGAGATTCAAAACCCCCGCGAATGCGGGGGTTTTTTAGACCTCACCCCCTGACCCCCTCTCCACGTTTACACACCGTAGCTTTAGCAAAGGCGGACAGCGTGGAGAGGGGCCGGGGGTGAGGTCACGCCGCCTCCGGCATCGGTGGAATCAGCGGCACGCTGACAGGAGCTTCTTTCTCAGGCAATGCTGTTTCGCGCAGCACGATTTCCTCCGGCTTCACTTCCAGAATCTGGGATGCCGGCACCGGAATTCCCGACTGCAGGAACCTGCGCGGAAAGAGCCATTCGAGACGGAAGTCCTTTGTCGAAAATTGCACATCCGCGCAGCGCCCGAGCGTCCGTCCGCCTTCGGTCACCATGCGCTGGCCGATGATGGGGCGGTTACCTGCAAGCAGAGACTGGAGACGGATGAGATCCTCGACAGGCGCAAGGACGTCACGGGTGCGTACCGTGACCCGGAGTCCCCAATGGAGAATGCCGGCCGCGGGCAAAAAGAGAGCAGCATGGGAAAACAGCCCGGAGGTGCGGACAAAGAATCCCGCGATCACGCCCGTATCGGGATTCGGGAGCATCGCACTGATGGTGCCCAGAATATCGCCGGTTTCTTCGTCGAGAACCGGCAGGCCGATGGACCTCGTCAATCGTGCGCGCATCTGCTAGAATAGTAGCGTACATATGTATCTCTTCGCAGGATCCTCCCACCCGGCGCTTGCGACTGCGCTCAGCAGGGAACTCGGCATTCCTCTGGGGAAACTGACGACCAAGACCTTCGCGTGCGGCGAGCGCTACGTGCGTTTTGACGAGTCCGTGCGGGGAAAGGACGTCTACATTCTGCAGACGACGGGGCCCAGGCCCAACGAAGATCTGATGGAACTCTTCCTGCTCTGCCAGACGGCTAAGCTCAGTTTCGCCCACGCTGTCCACGTGATTCTGCCGCACATGCCCTACGCAAGGCAGGACCGTGTTGCCGCGCCACGGGAACCGATTTCGGCCAAGCTGATCGCGCATCTTCTGGAAGAGGCAGGGGCTGACCATGTACTGACGCTCGAGCTCCACAGCGATCAGGTCCAGGGATTTTTCTCGGTGCCGGCCGACGCACTGTCGTCGCAGATGATCTTCTCCGATTACTTCCGCAAAAAAAATCTTCCGGATCCCCTGGTGGTTGCGCCGGATGTGGGCGGTGCCAAGCGAGCGAAGAAGTTTGCGGATTCGTTCGGGGCGCCGCTGGCAATCCTCCACAAGAACCGTCCGGAACATCAGGAAGCCGAAGTTCTCGAGGTCGTCGGTGATGTGAAGAACCGCACGTGCATCCTCTACGACGACATCATCGATACCGCCGGCACTCTTCTGTCGGCAAAGAAGGCACTGCTCGACCGGGGCGCCAACCCGCAGATCTATGCCGCCGCCACGCACGCAGTTTTTTCGGGACCTGCCCGCGAGCGCCTGGCTGACGCCGGCTTTGCAGAAGTGGTGGTGTCCGACAGCATTCCGCAGGACCCCGCATTCATCCCCCGCCTCACCATTCTTCCCATCGCCCCGCTGCTCGCCGACGTGATACGGCAGATTGAGAGCGGACAGAGCGTGACGCAGGTATATAAGAAGTGAAGAAAATGTCCCGCTACCAAAAAGCGAAATAGTATTCTTGGCAATTCCTCTTCCCGTGAAGTCTTTGTACTCTCAGGGCGTCTTTTATTTCTTTTAGCCATATTTATTATGAAAAAGTTTTGCAGTCTTCTGGCTGCGGGGTCTCTGGCACTGACACTCGGAACGACCGCGTTCGCACAGAGCTCCTCGTCCGCCTCCTCCGCGATGTCATCATCCTCGATGATGTCGTCCATGATGTCGTCTTCGATGATGTCCTCCTCCATGATGTCTTCGTCGTCCTCGACGTCGTCACAGTGGAAGTTTTATGCTCCGGTCGGCGGCGGCACCCGCTGCGGAGATCTGCGCGGCATGGGCGCAATGCGCTGCCGTTCGGGCGCAATGCAGGATGCACTCCGCGCACTCAAGGCAAAACTGAAGAATGAGCCTCTGCCCAAACCGGAATCAAAAATGGCGAAGGCCACTATGAAAATCATGAAGAAAGAAATGAAGATCGATCAGAAGATCATCCAGATGCAACAGAAGTACCGCACCCGCAGCATCAAGGAAATGGAGCGCATGCGGCAGATGGAGATGCGCATGAAGATGCAGATGATGAAGTCTTCCAGCTCCGCAACGTCCTCCAGTTCGATGATGTCCAGCTCCATGAGTTCGGCAATGTCGTCATCCGCGGCAGGAATGTCGTCGTCCATATCGTCGGCCTCGTCGTCCATGTAAAAGACGGTCAACGCGATATCAGAACGGGGGGCTCCGGCCCTCCGTTTTTTTTATGTAGTTTCATTGACCATACAACGCAAAAAAGTAGAATCGCTCTATGGAAAAACGCAACAAAGAACAGGTAAATGCTGAAAAGGGAAAGATTCTCTTCGAAGCTCTTCAATCGGGTTTGTCTTTTACCGCTGCCGTCATACGAACGAATGTGTTTGACCTGGTTTCAGCACGAGACAGTGCAGATGCATTGCGGACAACTCTGCAGCTTCTGGAAAATGCCGAGGCTTTTGAAACCATAGAAAAAGCAAAAGACGAGGTACGCAAAGCGATTGGCAGAATGCGGTTTCTTGCTTCCCCAAAGCGTGCAAAACAATTGGATGAAATAGTGGACCGTGCCGTACAGAAACAGGAATCCGATTCGACTGCCGAAAATGCATTTGCCCGCCATTCGGATACTCAATGTTACGCCCCCGTCGACAACACCGCCGGAAGAGTGGCAAGAATGCAAAAGCGGAAAAAGGGAGGAAGCTAGTGTGTGGCCTGCCACGCGAAGCTCCCCGCAGGGAGCGGAGTGTAGGCAGTTCGACTGCGCGCTGCGGCGCTCCGCTCACTGTCATTCGATTCGGCAAAGTGGCCCGAGCGCCGAAGCGCGAGGACCATGAGAGAGGCCCCGGAGGGCCGAATCGAATGGTGGGCGATGATGGATTTGAACCATCGACCTCGACATTATCAGTGTCG
>CAYGGB010000142.1:0-3095 GCA_964349295.1 uncultured Candidatus Peribacteria bacterium
GGGTTTTCCAGAGGCTAATTCGACCATCGCTGGATACGAAACCCAATAGGGTGCCGGAATGATCACTTCATCGTTTTCCCGGATCTCATATGCGCGCAGCAGCAGTTCCAGCGCCGCCGTTCCCGAACTCAGTCCCACGCATCGTGGCACACCGCAGTACGTGGCGAATTCTTTCTCGAACGCGGTCACTTCCGGTCCTCCCGCGAACGCGCAGCTCTGCATCACGCGTGCCATGGCACCGTCGATATCCTCTTTCATCGAGTGATACTGTGCGGCAAGGTCGACGAGGGGGATCTTCATAGGGCGCACGATAGCAGATTTCGCTATACTCTCCTTATGAACCCGTATCGACCGATTTTCAAAGCTCTGAATAATGCCAAGATTCGATATATTATCGTGGGAGGAGTTGCGATGAACTTTCTCGGATACCCCAGATTTACCGGAGATATCGATATCCTTTTGGCCCTGGATCCGGGTAATTTAAAGAAAATGGCTGCGGTGATGAAGAAACTTGGATATGAGCAAAGGATTCCTGTCTCTTTGGAAGAATTAGGCGATGAAAAAAGAGTTCTTGATCTTATGAAGTCCAAAAATCTTATCGCCTACAATTTCGCAAATGAGAAACGTCCGCAGTGCGGTATTGACGTGATTGTTGGTGACTCCCTTCAATTCGATGATTATGAAAAAAGTTGTACGTTCGTGAAAGTGTGGAACTTCTCCATCCCGGTTGTTGCCATTGATGATCTGATCGACATGAAAAAGAAAACGGGGCGGAAAAAAGATGCCGATGATGTTGCTATTCTGCTAGAATTAAAAGGTCTATGAAGCGTATATCCGAGATTGACCGGGATTACCTTCGCCGTTGCAAAGCGACCACTATCGAACAGCGTCTTGATTGGCTGGTAGCGGCTCATGAACTCATGCGGGAGGGGCAGAAAAACCTTGCCGGAAGAAAGAGAATGAAGCAATTACGGGCATCATAAACAAAATTTCTATAATGGCCGTGCCGGATTTCCTACAACCTTCGCTCCATCCGGAACATTTTTCGTCACCACGGATCCTGCGCCCACAATCGCGTTCCTGCCGATTGTCACTCCTGGAAGAATCGTCGCATTCGATCCGATAGCCGCCCCCGCTTTCACCAGCGTCTTTTCCAGTACCCAGTCGCTGTCGCCCGTCTGTTTCCCGTCTTTCGTCATGGCCCGCGGATTATTGTCATTGGTGAACATCACGCCGTGTCCGATAAAACAGCCGTCCTCGATCGTCACGCCTTCGCAGACAAAACTGTGGCTCTGGATCCGGCAGTTCCTGCCGATCACCGCCCCATTCTGGATTTCGACGAACGTTCCCACCCGCGTTCCGTCACCGATCGAACATCCGTACAGGTTCGTGAAGTCGCGGATGATCACGTCTTTGCCGAGGGTGACGTCTTTCAGCAGCTTTAGATCACTCATAACATCTCAATTATAGAGCAATTTCCCGAATAACAGAGGCCGGAGTTGTCATCCTGAGCGGAGCGAAGGAGACAACGGGCGCGATGTCTGGTTCGCTCCGCTCACCATGACATGGCGCCCTTGAAAACCTTGTTAAAAACCCTACAGTGGCACAGATCCATGAAAAAACTCCTCGTCACCGGCGGCCTCGGCTTCATCGGCTCGCATTTCGTCAAACTTGCTCTTGAGCGGGGCTACCATGTGATCAACGTCGACAAGAAGACGTACGCGGCGCGCAAGAATCTGGGTTTCGAAGCGAACAGGAATTATGAATTCATCGAGGCCGATATCTGTACGATGACGCACCTGCCTCCGGGCGTGGACGTTCTTGTAAATTTTGCGGCCGAGAGTCATGTCGACAACTCGATTACGGCGAACAAGATTTTCTTCGAATCGAATGCCGGCGGCGTGTACAACCTGCTCGAACTTCTGCGTGCCAAGAACGAAACCGACCGACCGCTCTTCCTGCACATCTCGACGGATGAGGTCTACGGCTCGCACATGACCGGCGAATGTACCGAGGATGCGAAGCTCTATCCCTCCAGCCCGTACTCGGCGACGAAAGCTGCCGGAGACGAGCTCATCTACGCGTGGAAGAAAACGTACGGCATCAAGTCGATCATCTGCCGTCCCTGCAACAACTACGGCGAAGGCCAGCATCCTGAGAAGCTCTTCTCCAAGACCGTCGATCATCTGTTCAACAACAAGAAGATGACCGTGCACGGCGACGGATCGTACAAGCGCGAATGGCTGTGGGTGGGCGACAACTGCGAGGCGATCCTGACGATTTTGGAGAAGGGGACGCCCGGGGAGGTCTATAACATTTCGTCCAAAGAGGAATGGAGCGTGCTCGACGTCGTCAAAATGATCGTCACCGGCATGGGGCGCAAACCGGAGGAGTGGATCGAGTACGTGCCCAACCGTTTCGGACAGGACGGGCGATATGCGATCAACTGCGAGAAAGTGCGGGCCCTCGGCTGGAAACCAAAGATGACGATCCGTGATTACATCCCCCAATATCTGGAGATCTACCGCAAAGCCAATGCCTGATTCCCTGCCGTACCGTCTCATCGACTTCCCGGCGTCCGATACGGGCAACGGATCGCTTGCCATGTTCCAGTCGGGGCCGGCTGGTCCAGAGATTCCTGCCTCGCTTCGCGGCCTCCTCCCCTTCGATATCAAAAAAGTCCTTGTCGTCTCCGGCATGAAACCGGGTGATGTTCGTGGAAAGCATGCGCATCTCGAAACCCAGGAGATCATCATTCCCATTCAGGGTGGATGTGATTTCGAGATTGATGACGGGACGAAAGTTCATTCCGTCTCACTGCACGGGATGAAACAAGGGCTTCTCCTGCCGCCGCGCGTCTGGCGTACGTTCAAAAACTTCGAGGAGGGGACGATCATCCTGATCATTGCGGATCAGTATTATGATGAGAAGGATTACATCCGGAAATACGAAGATTTTAAGAGGTTGATGTTGGATTGATGCCTTGGTCGCGCCACGTGACGGCGCAGCCGTTTTACGTGGAGCCGCCCACGGGAATTGAACCCGTGACCCCATCCTTACCATGGATGTGCTCTACCTCTGAGCTAGGGCGGCTT
>CAYGGB010000143.1:0-3089 GCA_964349295.1 uncultured Candidatus Peribacteria bacterium
GTCTTGGATTTCGTGAATCCGGCTTTCCCTTCGACATATTGAACGCCATACGGCGGGTCGAGCAGGATGAGGGATGCGCGTTCCTCACCGAAGAGCTTTGCGACGAATGGAGTGTCTCTGCAGTCGCCGCAAGCCAGTTTGTGCGGCCCCATACCGATGATGTCGCCGATGGTGATCTTCAGAGTACTCATGATTTGAGGAGGGTAGGTGTGATGCCGAAGCCCTTCTCAAAACGATTCAGGATGACGTCCACGAAAATCGGTTCCCACTCGACGATGAAGCACCTGCGCTTGAGTTGGTGCGCGGCCTGCAATGTGCTGCCGCTCCCGCCGAACAGGTCGAGCACCGCATCGCCGACTTTCGTGCACCGGCGCAGCGGGCGCTCGTGGAGCAGGGGGTTCTTGGCGGTCGGGTGGGTGTAGTCCGTCGTAGCCAGGCGCTTACAGAGCCAGATGTCCAGCATGTCGAGGATGTCATCAATAGTTCTGTTACCGTTCGATATTTCCTTGTTGAGAATTTCCGTGAAGTTCTGCGCCCGCGGCGAGAGATATGGTTTACCCCGCGTTCCGTACGTCACAGGCTCGTAGCATTTGTTGAACGCCACCTGCGGCGTCATGTTGAAATTGTTCTTGATGTAGAGCGCCACGCGCTTGAAATCGATACCCAGTTCCGGATATAGGCTCTGTAGCATGCCGATATATTTCTGATCCGAGTATGTGAAGACGTGGCAGTCGCTTTTGCAGACGGCGAGGCCATTGCGGAGCGTGGTGCGAAGAAATTCCCGGTAATCGTCGTCGGTCTTGCTGTCGTTCGTTTTTCCGCCGTAGCGCATCTTCCCGCTGATCCCTTTATCGTAGGAAAGCCCCAGATTATATGGTGGGTCATCGTAGAGCATGTCGATCCGCTCTTCCCCGACGAGGCGTTTGATGACTCCCGGATCCGTGGCGTCTCCACAGATGACGCGGTTGCCTGCGAGGTCATAGAGATCACCGGGCTTCGCCCGCGGCTTCGTGATCTCCTCTACGGCCTTCTCCAAATCGAAGTCATCATCCTCAACTTCCAGAAGATGATCAAACATCGCGGCGAGTTCGTCTGCTTCGAATCCGATGTCCGAGAGGACTTGAATGTCGAACGCCCTCAATTTTTCGGCATCCCAGTCTCCCGTGTTCTGATTCAGCCGCAATACGATCTCTCGAATCTTCTCTTTATCTTTGATGTGGACACGGATGCCAGGGATTTCGGTCTCCCCAAGTTCCCCCGCAGCCTCCACCCGCATGTGTCCACTCAAGATAGTGTAATCCCAGTTGAAGACGACGGGAACAAGGAAGCCGTTGCGCTTGATACCTGTCTTGAGATTCTCCTTTTGTTCTGTAGTCCACTTTCGGGGGTTCCCCGGATATGGATGCAGTTTCGCGATCGGTACCATCTCCATCTTGAGCGGTCCAAGATCTCTTGGTACGTTTTTGTGTTGCACGCGTTTGCACATAGGGCTGGGGAGAAGGAAATATGTGTTTGTGATCGGGTTATCCGGCATGGGATGTCTAGCATCAGGTTGCGAGGGTTTCGTGGCTTCGCGTGTGTCGGCATGGCGAAACGGCCTCGTGTTCAATGAGGCATCGCGCTCCAAAACCTGTTGCATCCTTCAGAAACGATTGCGTGGAAATTTTAGATTTCTACAGAAGAACCCCTTGGTTAATCGGCTGGATAACCGCTTAGCCTCAGGCTTGCTTGCAGCAATCGAGCCGCCTGTTCAGATACCAGCGCTTATCATGCACCAGTTGCTCAAGCAGTCGCTTGATACCGAGTAAATCACACAGGTTATTTATGCGCTTTATCTCGCGCGAAATGGATTCCTGAGTTGCATCCAGGGCAGTCGCGATATCCATCACACGCAATGCAAAATCTTCGTAACCACAAATTTGATGCAATCTGGATAGTGTCCTCTTAGCGAGAGGGGAAATCTTTGCTTCTTTCCATTCGTCTTTCTTCCAGTACCAGAGAGCCTGTTTTCCTTTGTCGATTCGAAGCTGGATGAATCGGTCGAGGAAGATGTAATCGCCTTTGGGAAGAGGCGGAAGATCAATTTTCTCCGGGGTCTCGATGACAACCCTTTCGATGTGAAAATGCACATGCGTTTCGAATACCGGGTCCGGCTGAGCGAACTGGTCATGAATCCATCGGTGGCATTCCCCGGCGGGAGGTATGAACGTAGGTGGATCGATCACCGACCTGCGTCGCCAGATGTCGAGCAACATGCTTTTTCCTTGGTATCCCGATGGAAGCACTGAAGTCTCTTGCACGGTCACAGTATAGCAAATGTATCGACATCTATGCATTCGTCAGTTCCGTAGGTATAATCCAGCCGATGTTTAATCGATGTTTCGTCACCGTCGCCGTCCTCACCAATGCTGTTATCGGCAATTTCTGCATGATGCCGATGGCTTTCGCAGCATCCATGCCCATGCCGCATGAGGAGCACATGGAAATGACAATGACGCCCATGGTGTCGATGTCTCCCACTCATTGTGAGCACTGCGCAAAAGTGCAGTCGAGTGATGGCGATCAATCGCAGCAGTCGGGGTGCGCCGGACATTGTTTCTCTCAGGCACAGAGCACGACGGCAAATGCAGCATCTTTAAATGCGCCCCACATCGTGGCTGCCGCTCCGATGCCTATTACCGTCGCATTTGCATCTCAAACAACGTCAGTCATCGCTCCTCCCGCGACGGCACCGCCCATAAGCATTCATATTGACACGATTGTCCTGAGACTGTGAGAGGAAAGGAAAACCTCTGATGCCGGATGAACATCCAGTGTTCTGTTTTACCTTTCTTCTCATACGTTTATGTCCGAATCCAAACATCTTCATGCAGAAATGCGCATCTCGGGGATGACATGCGGCAGCTGCGAACTCTTGTTGGAGCGCAAGATCAAAGCCGTATCCGGTGTCATCGACGTGCACGTTGATCACCGCAAAGGCATCGCCGTCATCACGGCGCATCCCGATGCCCTCCCCTCATCCGAAGCAATCGAAAGTGTTATTCGCAAGGCAGGCTACGGTGTCGGTGACGAAATAGCACAAGGAACGG
>CAYGGB010000144.1:0-3075 GCA_964349295.1 uncultured Candidatus Peribacteria bacterium
GTGCTACACTGTGTGGCAGAAACAGTGCGACAGAGAAGATTGTCACGAAGAGGATCAAAGCCAATGGCTGGAAAGTGTTCTTCTGCACGTGTTTCCCGAAGTGGTACTTTATATCATATTTACTATTAAATGTCAATACCGACCAAAGACCCCGATGCAGGGGCTACGCCGTCTCCAGGGGGACAGCGTCATACCGTGACCATCGAAAAACTCACCTTTGGCGGTTCGGGCCTTGCCCGTATCGATGGCATGTCGGTGTTTGTGCCCGATACGATTCCGGGTCAGCAGGTGGAGATTGAGCTGACCAAGAAGAAGGACACGTTTGCTGAGGCGCGTGTTGTGAAGGTTATCCGTAAGGCGAAAGACGAAATCCCCGCGCGGTGTTCGCACTTTCACGACTGCGGCGGATGCATCTGGCAGAATCTTCCGTACGACAAGCAGATTGCCTACAAGGAGCAGATCATTGCCGAAACACTCGCGCATCTCACACCGGTGGACGAGGCGGCACGCGCGCAGCTTGCCGGCCGTGTGCTCAAGACAATCCCGAGTCCGCAGATTTATCACTACCGCAACAAACTCGAGTTCAGCTTTGGTTACCAGTCGATGCGCACCGAAGAGAAAGGCGGTCGGCGTCTCTATTTTGACGAAGGACCGTCCGTTGGTTTTCACCAGCCCGGCCAGTGGTCAACGATCCTGCCAATTTCCGAGTGTCATCTGTACGACGAACAGGTTGGCGTGCTGCTTGCGGACGTCCGCCGCTTCATGGAACAGACGCGCCTGCCCGTCTTCAATCCGAAAACCCAGAAGGGAATGCTCAGGAACCTGCTCCTGCGCCGCGGCGTCCACACGGGAGAACAGATGATCTGCTTTTTGGTGCATGCCCGGAAAAAAGAACTTGAGCCGCTGTTCCAGCATTTCCTCCGCGCGTTCGGCGGCCGGCCGCATCTCGCGTCACTGCTCGTCGTCGAGCATCTCGGCCTCCACGAAAAGCCCGAGTTCCCCAAGGTCCACTGCCTCATCGGCAAGCCGACGATCACCGAGCGACTGTTTGATCTCACGTTCGAGATCTCACCGTTCTCGTTCTTCCAGACCAACACGCTTGCCGCCGAAAAACTCTACCGCGCCATCGCCGATGCCGCCGGACTCACCAGCCGCGACACAGTCCTGGACGCCTACTGCGGTATGGGAACCATCGGGCAGTATCTGGCACGCTTTTGTCAGAAAGTGGTCGGAGTTGAAAGTCATCCTTCAGCGATTGATGACGCCCTCAAGAGCGCCGGCCGCAACCGCATCGCCAACATCAGCTTCTACAAGGGCCGCGCCGAACAGGTGCTCCTCGACCAGATCAAACCGGGCGGCAAATACAAATTCGATGTCGTCATCCTCGATCCTCCGCGTGCGGGACTGCACCCCAAAGCGCGTGATGCGGTCCTTGCCCATCAGCCGGAGAAAATCGTCTACGTTTCGTGCAACACGGCGACGTTCGCCCGCGATCTGGGGGAATTCATCAAGGGTGGATACGATTTGCGGACGGTGCAGCCGGTGGATCTGTTCCCGCATACGGCGCATATTGAGACGGTGGCGTTGTTGCAGAGGAAATAATTCCGTAGGGGCGTTGCATGCAACGCCCCTACGGTGGCCATCTGTCTTTGGAGGTGCGCAGCATGCTGCGTACCGCTATGCTTTTGCCTTTGATCCTTCCCATCACCGCACCACCCGCTCATTCCTCTTTTCACGTTGAAGGGAGGATGAAGTGGGGGTGGCACACAACAAGGAGATTTTTATGAACCGACTGACGAGATTCCACGTTTTTTTGATGATCGCTCTGACGATTGCCCTGTGCGGAAGCGTGGTTTTCATCTGGATCGCCCAGTACGAGCCCGCGGGTTTTCCTGGCAACGACATGGAGGTGCTGTTCACGGTTCCGACCACGAATGGCGGAAAAGTGCAGCGTTCGCTGAAAGTCGCTGGGCTTCAGATGAAGTCCGTGCGCTTTCATCCGCGAGGCAAAGGCGTCGATGCCCGCATACACACGAGTCATGGATGGTATTGGCTGCGCGCCGATGACCTCGAGTGGGACAGGAATCATCCCCTCGTGCTGACGTTCGTCTACGATGAAAAGATGAACTATGTCCGGCGTAAGGAATGTTCGTCATTCTTCACGCTTCCGAACGAAACGTTCGGCATGTTGGCGAGCGGATTGACCAATATGGGACACAGTCAGGCCATGAAAGGAGACATTCATTCCGTTGAAGTCTCCAGCAAGGCCGGGACCATCAAAGTTGCATGGAGGTACACGATCACAAAAGGTCCGGCCTCCACGCAGTCCGGCGGAGATGAGGATTCGATCATCAACATCGGATTCTTGCCCTGAATCTCCTCACTGTGCCGCCCTCACAGTGTTCCTCGTACGCCCGCGTTGCGACGCGAGCTACTCGGAATGACATGGCACCGTTATTTATATTGTCATCGATTCTCCCGCTAGACTGTCTCTATGCAACGCATCACCCTCCTTACTGTCGGCCGCATCAAAGCCTCATGGATTGCGGAGGGGTGTCAGGAATTTGTCGATCGTCTCCGGTCATCCGCAAAACTGACCATCACCGAAATCCCGCCGAGCCGGCAGAAGGATTCTGCAAAACAGCGGCAGGAGGAGAGCGAACAGATTCTGCATGCGCTGGAGAAAGAGAAGGGAGATGTTTTTCTGCTCGATGAAGAAGGAGCGACGATGAACTCGAAGCAGTTCAGTGTCTTCCTGGGCAAAGCAGCCGACATGGGCATCGGTCTCACGTTCATCATCGGCGGCGCGTACGGCGTTACCGATCAGATACGGTCCGGTGTCCGCGGTTCCATCCGGCTGAGCGACATGACGCTGACGCACGAGATGTCACGGCTGATTTTTCTGGAGCAGTTGTATCGTGCAGCAGAAATCCGGAAGGGAAGTGGGTATCATCATTAAGAGTGTTTTTGAGCGTTGAGGATGTTGTGTATTTCGCTATACTCTGCGGGCGCTCTTTTCTTGTGGCCTCATCGTCTAACGGTTAGGACAGCAGGTTCTCATCCTGCAAATCGGGG
>CAYGGB010000145.1:0-3064 GCA_964349295.1 uncultured Candidatus Peribacteria bacterium
GATCTTGTCGATACGGCGGACGTCCAGACGCAGCGAACAGTAGAACTTCAGTGCATTGCCGCCGGCAGTCGTCTCGGGATTACCGAACATAACACCGATCTTCATGCGCAGCTGGTTGATGAAGATAATCGTGCAGTTGGACTTGCCGACGATGGACGTCAGTTTTCGCAATGCCTGACTCATCAGACGTGCCTGCAGGCCCATGTGCGCATCGCCCATGGAACCGTCAATTTCGGCCTGTGGCGTGAGTGCGGCAACGGAGTCAACAACGATAATGTCGACGGCGGCGGAGCGCACAAGTGTTTCGACGATCTCCAGCGCCTGCTCACCACTGTCGGGCTGGGAGACCAACAGCTGATCGATATCGACACCAATCTTCTTCGCGTACTGGATATCCAGTGCATGTTCAGCATCGATGAATGCCGCACGACCTCCCGTCCGCTGCATCTGGGCGACACTGTGGAGTGCGAGCGTGGTTTTGCCAGACGATTCCGGACCGTAGATTTCGACGATGCGTCCTTTTGGCATGCCGCCGCCAAGAGCGATATCGAGTCCGAGAGAACCGGTCGGGAATCGTTCAATGTTCATGCTGGAGGTATCGCCCATTTTAAGAATCGCGCCGTCGCCGAATTTCTTTTTGATCGAACTCAGCGCCTCTTTGATGGAATCGCTTTTGATGGCATCCGCATCGGCCTTGGCGGAAGCCGCCGCACTTTTGCCGGTCACAGGCTTGGAGACTGGAGTTGTGGTCTTCACGGGTTCCATAAGAGATGTGGTGGAAGTGGACTTGGTCATACTAGGAGGGGGGAATGGGAGTGGGAAGGAGGCCTCAACAAGATTGTGGAATTATGTGAGGTGTACGTATGTACACATGCATAGTACTCAGACAATAAACCTCGTCAAAAGTTTGATATTGCGCAGTTTAAAAAGTGTTGCGGTGTATGATCGTACACCATTGGACGTTCCACACCCCTATGGAACGTCGGGACGTCTGACACAGATTATCTTTTCGTACACACGCCAGAATCGCTCACCGGATCCGTGATTTTGCAGTACATGCCAGAGAGACACAGGATTCCCGCCGATCCACCGCACGGCATGCCTTCTCCCGTCATGCGGGATTGCGAGGAACCGGATGTGTTCGATGGGATTGAGGAAGAACGATTGACTGCAGAACGGGAAGAAGAAGTGGATGCACCGCTAGAATTGAATTCGACGCTTCGAAGGATGTCACCGTAGGCGGATAGCTGCCGGTCTACAGCAATATCTGTCTGCATCAGAAAGGTGAAGATCGTCTCAGATCCGCCATCAGAAGATCCAGACGGCGCAACCGCCACCACCCAAGAATCCCCGGCCGCACTCATTGCAGCAGTACCCTTCCGGAGACCGACCACGAGGAGTTCTGACGTTGCGGAAGAGCTTGCGACGGCGAGCGGCGCATAGAGCGGATTGGATCCGGTTTTTGGGGCTGCGATACGTAGTGTGATGACGAGAATAGGAAGGGTGACACCGGACGCAGTGAACGATGCGGATTTTCCCTTGATGGTTCCCTTCCAGGCACGGGGCAATTCCAGTGACAGGCCAAGTGCCGGGATCGCCCACGGTTTGGACGGCGCCTCTCCGCCATCGAGGACTTTTTCCACAATCAGGACAGGCAGCTCCGATGGGTCACTGTTCTTCTCAAACCTTCCCTGCAATTCGACTTCGCGCCCCTCGAGTGCATGAAGATTCACGGCAACACTCTCCGCATAGGCTGCCATTTTCCCATCCGGTGCGATCAGCGCATGGGTTCCTCTTCGTTTGAGCGAGAAGGGGACCGGCTGGAGTACGGCCCGGACAATGTGGACGCCCTCGGGAACGGGGAATTCAGCGGGTCTTCCGCAGCCTGTAAGCAGAAGCATCAGCCCCAGTGAGAGTGTCAGGATCCGTTTCATACAGAGAGAATATCAGAGAAACAGACCGGACGTTCCACAGGGGTATGGAACTGATTTTATGGCTTATCTAAGCCAAAAATAAATACACGGCAAAAGATTCTTGTTGGCGAGGGATTTTCAGGAAAAAGCCGGAGGCGCAGAGTACGATCACATTCCCCAATCACCCCATGCCCCGCACATACGACGAAGACGGCCAGCCGATGATGAGCAATACAAAGATGCTGCAGATGCTCGTCGATGAAATACCGGTCAATGACAAGCGGTTTTCGGATCTTGAAGAACGTCTTACAAAGAGAATTGATTCTTTGGCTTCAGATATGACCGAAGTGAAATCCGATCTCAAAGCAATGAATATAAAGTCTGATCAGAATCATATCTGTCTCATGACGAACCAGGACGTTTTGGAGAAGAGGATTGTCGTGTTAGAAGCGGCATAAATAAAGACTGATCTCCTATTCTTCTGATTCAACTTCATGAGGATAGAGTTTTGCTTTTTCCTCTTCTTTCATAACAGAGTCATCGTAGAATTTGACTTCCTTACCCTCAAAATTTTTTCCTGTAACAATATGCGTACAGCGTTCAAATCTTTTTCGCATGATGCTGCGGCTATGACCCAATTTCTTGATCCAGGCAGATTGAGTGCCAAATAATTTTCCAGTTCCGTTTATATGCAAAACAACAAAACCACTCTTGCCTGCACGCGGACTCTCGGGATGCAGAAAGTTGTGACAAATATATTCGATGAAATTTTCTGAAAAGAAAGCATTTTCTAAAACTGTTCCGTCCGCTCCCCGAGCGGTTCTCCCTTGTGAGCTTCTTAAACGTTTATCCACATAATTTGCAGGAACTCCAAGGGCCTGTGGCACTATTCGCAACCAAAATTCTTTTGTTCCGTACTTCTTCCCATTTAGTTCAAGGTAACCGTTCTCGTTGCTCTGTGGCAGATTAAGCAAGTCGGCACACCGTTGGCGAATGAACGCCTCTGTAAACGGTAGGGGTTTTCCCTCAACTGTTTTTTTGTGAATGCCCTCTAATCGGCTATGAATTAGCTTGGTGGGAATTCCGAGGGCTTCCGACCACTCATTTATTGTGCCCGTTCTTGCAGCTTCAAAACTCACATTTATAAATAT
>CAYGGB010000146.1:0-3027 GCA_964349295.1 uncultured Candidatus Peribacteria bacterium
ATCCTCCATCAAGGGTGAGGCAAGTAAATTATGGAATTTATAGATAAATACATTTCCACCGTTCCCGGTAATCTCCGCGTGAATTTTTGCGAGCACTTTTTCAGCTTCTCTGTATCTTGAAAGATGACGCGGAGCATCTTTTGCCTCATGAAGTTCATCCAGAAGATCATGAATTGTATTTTGCACATCCCGGATTGCACCGCTGCCATTCACGACAATGTTCTGTGTGATGAGCAATTTTTCCAGACTTGATTTTTCCTGGGCCATAAAAGTTATTATAACAAATTACCAATTTTTTTGCAATTACTCTCGAAGAAAACTACTCTGAATTGAGGTATCCGGCACAGAAATATTCTGGTCAGCGCGTCTGGACTCATTGAGGCCAGGCTCAAAATCTGCTACAATAGTAGGATTTATGCGAAAGTTCTCTCTCCAGCTTCTCATCGCCGCAACGCTCCTCGCGGTACCGTCGATGGCGGTGGCCGACGGTGTGATCACCGTGAGCGATACGGTCGCGGGCCTTGGAACATCGGTGGAGCTCACAGGCAGTTTTCCGTCGATGACGGTGGATCTGCATGTTCTGTCGCCGTCGGGGGAAGACACAGCCATTCCTGCGACGACTGACGCAAACGGTGATGCGACGATCTCCATTCCCGAAAAACTGACGGTCGAAGCCGGGACCTACCGGGTGCTCGCGATTCTCGGCAACCGGAAGATCGCCCCCGATGTGACGTTTGAAGTTCTGCACGACCGCGTGAATCAGGGCGGATCACAGCTGGGTGTCAGCAGCCCGGTGATTGTTGCGGACGGGCGCTCGATTGTGACCGTCACCGTGATTCTCCGCGATGCACAGGGCAATCCTCTCCCCGGCCGGCCGGTACAACTCGTGGGCAGCCGCGCGGAGGACCGCATCACACCGCTCACGGCATCACGCGAAACCGATTCGTCGGGCACCGTGCAGTTTGCGGTGCAGACCCAGACGCCGGGGGAGATCGCCTTGCGGGCCATGGATCTTCTGAGTGGAATCATGCTCTCGCAGGTCGCGCATATCACGGCGCTGGCCAACGGTTCGGTGGGCGGATTCGGGAACACGAACACCCTCACCGCACAGCTCCTGCCAGTGGCAGACGACACATCGTCGCAAAAAGCATACGACGTCCCCAGCAAAATCCTGATCGCCATCCCCTCCACCGCCGCCGTGAAAGACATTCTTCCCAATGTCACGATCACTGTCGTCGACGCGAAAGGGAATCCTGTGGAAAGTTTCGCCGGCAAGCTCCGCATCGAAACGCCTGGAGACAACGGTGCGACACTGCCGGGTCTCGGGCTTTCTCCCGGAAAGGGGGAAATCACGATGACGAAAAAAGGTTTGGGCAAAGCCATTCTCGCGTGGTCGATCGCTTTCAGCAAATCCGGACAGCAGACGATCATCGTGACCGACGAAAGCGGTGCGCTGCGAGGGGAAGCCACGGTCACCGTGACCGGCACCACCGACATTCCCGACAACATGAAGATCCGGCTCGATACCCCCCGCGACGGCGACACCGTCAACACCCGCGAAATTCTCATCAAAGGCAAAGACAAGAAACTCGCGCTGCGCAATCTTCACGTATTCGTCGCGGATGCGTCCGCACCGGAAGAGTCCCTCACATCGGGCGTCCCCTCGCGGGGCGATGCCGACAGCAACGGGCTCTTCGCGTTCACTGCAAAACTGCCTGCGGGAAGCCAGAGCGTCATTCTGGAACTGCAGGACGAATCGGGACAGTTCGATTCGGGTATCATCCACCTGAGCATCGATACGCAGGGACCGTCGCTGCAATACACATTTGACCCTCCCGCGCCCGGAGAAGGCGAAGACGTGACGCTCACCGTCCAGAGCGAACCCGGTATGCCCGAGGTCATGTTCCGGCTCAACGAGCAGAACATCACGCTCACCGAGAGCAGCCCCGGATTCTATTCCGTATTATTTGTTGCACCGGCCATCGGCACCGTTGACTTTACGGTGAGCGGCCGCGACAGCGCCGGCAATGTCAGCGACGTCCGCGGACAACTGATCGTTCTGGGACCGCTTCTTCCCCAAGTGCAGAATGTCCGGGCAGAGGGACTGGCGCGTGCCATGCAGGTGGACTGGGACATGATTCCCGATGACACCATCACCGGATACCGCATCGACGTGGGCAAGGGCCCCGGACGTTCGGATATCACGCTCGATACTCCCGGCCCCACCGGCAGCGCACTGGTTGCCGGTCAGGAGATCAAGGCGGGCACCACGTACTTTGTGACTGTCCGTGCGTTGCGTGGCGATGACACGGGCCCCAAGAGCGCCGTCGTCGCGGTAAAAACCCTCGGCATCGAGATCACCGTCACGCCACAGGAAGGAAGCCTGATGCTCCAGTGGACGTACCCGGATACGACGACGCTTGATTCGTTCCTCCTGGAGTACGGCGGTCCCGAGAGCGATTTCTCCGAACAGCGCGCTCTTGCGGGCGGCATGCGCGTCTACACGATGAAGGATCTGCGCGATGACCAGCTGTATCTTCTCCGCCTCACGCCGATCGCGACGACGGGGGAAATCCTGCACGATCTGACGGCGACCGCGCAGGGCACGCCCCTGATGTCCACCTCCTTCCGTGCTTCTCCGGATGAACTGTCGGGCTACGTGAATCCCGACACCATCCCGCCGGACAACGGGCTCCACGCAGGCGCACCCGACGTCACCCACAGCGGACTCCCCTCTCTCCCCGTCCGCCCCATCCTGGGTGTGACGGTCACGCTCGGCGGAATCTACTGGTACAGACGGCGGAAGGCGGTGCGGGAAACGAAGGCGTTTCTGAGTCAGATGCAGCGGAGGTATCATCCGTGACGCGGCAAAGAGTCCGAGGTTTCCGAAGAGTCCAAGGACCAGTCGGAAAGAGAGAATCATAACTTTCTCCTGTTTCACTCCTCCCTCGCCATCTGGTCCTCGGAATCGTCGGACTCTTCGGACTCCTCCCCATGACTCCAAAAACTTCCACCCACCCTCCCCGC
>CAYGGB010000147.1:0-3026 GCA_964349295.1 uncultured Candidatus Peribacteria bacterium
CTTTATGGAATCAGCAGGGCTACCTGCTGGTTGTTGTTTGGGAACGAAAGTCAACGAGACTCTCGTTCCCCTGCCCGGTCCCGCCATCAGGAGAGGAACTGGCAGCCATGTCGTCCGAAAAAACGGACGAAATGAATGCCGATCCTATTCCGGTTTCTTTTTGCGTCAAGCAAATAGTGGCTGGCAAGCGTAGAATCCCTGTATGAACAGCTGGGTTGTGTCCTTCCCCAACCGTCTCGATACGTTCCTCGGCAGCGAGGGGCGGACACTCAGTCGTTCCAAGGCGCAGAAGGCCATCGAGGACGGACTTGTGAGCGTCAACGATTCTCTTGTCACCAAGGCGTCGTTCAGCCTGCAGGAGGGAGACAAAGTCACGCTCGATTCGCAACCGGAGTCACTGGAAAATCAGTTGATCGCCGCGACAGATCTTTCTCTGGCGATTCTCTACGAGGACAAGGCATGTTTTGTCATCAACAAGCCGGCAGGCCTTACCGTGCATCCCGGGGCCGGCATGATTCCCGGCGAAGTCACGCTGCTCAACGGGATCGCCTTTCTGTACAAGAAAAAAAAGCTCAGGTTTTCCGGCGAGTCGGTTCTGGTTCATCGTCTCGATAAAGACACGACGGGCTGCCTGCTTGTGGCCAAAACTCCGGCAGCACATCTTCTGCTACAGAAACAATTCGAATCGCGTACCGTGCGGAAAACTTACCTTGCTCTTGTTGCAGGTGTTCCCGAAGCACCTGAGGCGACCATCGACGCACCCATCGGGCGGAGTCTGGGGAACAGGACGAAAATGTCGGTACGCGCATCCTTCACAAGCCGCGATGCGCAGACCACGTACCGGGTTCTTGCGACGGGAGGTCCGGGAATGGGGCCGGATTCTGTTGCTTTGCTGGAATGTGAACTCCACACCGGCCGCACGCATCAGATCCGCGTTCACCTGCATTCCATCGGTCATCCGGTGCTCGGGGACGGCGCGTACGTGAATGCGCTGAGTGAACGGCTCACACAGGAGTTCGATATCCGGAGTGTGTGCCTGCACGCGTGGAAGCTGACATTTATCTCTCCGGATGATAAAAAAACGCATGCCATTGAGGCTTCTCTGCCGCAGACATTTTCAAGAGCAATAGAGGCAGCCGGAATACCAAAGTTTTGATTTTTAGGTTGAGTTTTGTTCATTACCTTTTTTGCCGTACTCAAAGCAAAATCGAACCTAAAATATAAAGTGCTTACCGTGGCTCGTACTGCACTGTGTATGTCAGCATATCCAATATTTGGCTCGCCTTGTCCCGCGCGACAATTGTGTACACGTTCTTTCCCCTCTTCAGATTATTGATTGCCACGTCAACAATGTAGTTCCAGCTGGGGCGCCCCGGCCGGTAAAGCTGCAGTTTGTAATCGTTGACCCAGATGGAAGCCGTTTTTTCAGACGTCGAACCGATCATCAGGAATCCTGTTCCGGTTTCGGTGTGCGACGTTCCGGTTTCGGGAATGGTGACCTGCAGGGAACCCGGGAGAAGCGGGGCGTTTGCAGGGAGTGCGGCGGGATCCTGACTGGTTGCCGCCGATGATGTGCCGCTGCTGACGACGCCATTGGGACCGTCGCCGCCCTGGACGATTGTGAGACGCGCGGCAGGCCCCTTTTTGCCTGCTGCATCAATGGCAACAATGTCGTAGACGTTGGTTCCCGGAAACAAATTGCGCAGCCGCAGACTTGCTACGTAACTCCACTCCCCTTTTGCGGGGTCAAAGAGCTGCAGTTTGTAATCGTTGACCATGATCCCCGCGGCGCGGGCGGGCGATTTCCCGCGGAGAATCAGTTCCTCCGACTGGGTGTTGAACGTTTCGCCTGCACGGGCGGGAACCGTGATTGTTGGTGCCTCAAGGGCAGCGGGGGCGCCGCGCTTCACCGTCCGGCGGGCTTCCCCCAGAATTGCGCGCGCCTCGTCCTGCGCCTGAACCGCGATCTCAAAATCGCCTTGGGTTTCCGGCGGCGACACCTCCTGCGAGTACGTCCGTTTGATCGCATCGAGCAGTGCAGGGTAGCCGTTGATCAAAACGCGGGTGACTCCGGGTCCCACTGTCCCCTGTACTACGATCGTGGGGGTGGTGATGAGCGAGCCGTTTGCAGGTGCGGTGATGGTCACGACACCGGAAATTCCTGCAGAGGATGTCTGGGTGGTGGACGGATTCCTGGCGAGCAGCGTCCGGCTCTCCGTCACGAATGCCGACTGGGTCGCCAGTGGATCGATGGGGGTGCGATAGTCGTAGACATTGGCTCCCACTTGGGCGTTGCTGGGAAGCAGCCACTGCTGTCCTTCGCTGATCGAAAACGGCTCGTGTCCGGCAAGTGTCACCAGAACGCCGTCGTTGTCGCTGGTAAAGACTGTGACCGATGTCGGCGTGAGTTCTGCCTCCGTTCCCGGCGCGATTGCAAAACCCAGTGTCGGCGAAGTGACGGTCCAGGCGACGCTGCCGCTGAAACTTTTGACTCCCGCTGTGGCGAGCCACACATGCCCCTGCTTGAGCGCAACGTCGATATGGGATTTCTTGTCACTGCGCGAACTCTCGGTGATGGTGAGATCGGTTCCGGCATCCAGCCGGAGGCGGGAATTGTCGAAAAACTGCAGCGAGGCGCGCGCGTTCGGACCCGTGCTCACACTTTCTCCGGGGAAGACCATCATGCCGTTTTCCGCGCGCTGCTGCTTGTCATCAATCGTGACATTCACCGTCCCCCGTTCCTCCACCGCCAGAAAGACGCCCGCGCGAGCCTGCGACGACGTGACGCCAAGCAGACGCAGAAAGAGTGTCCAGACCAGATACGCAATAAAGAGCGCCGCCCCGAGCGCAAGCAGAAGCCTCAGGCCCCGCGGCAGCGTGTGCTCGACAGCCATCGGGTAGGCTCCTCGCCGGTGACGGGGACGGAGGTACATGGGAGTACAGCATACTACGAGGCGGGTGGAATTAAATGCAAGGGGGCAAAAGGATTCAGGGCTCAAAAAAACAGGTTCAGGAAACCCTGAACC
>CAYGGB010000148.1:0-3020 GCA_964349295.1 uncultured Candidatus Peribacteria bacterium
GTTTTTGGGGGAGATGCTGTCACGCATTTCAGATCGTGCGATTGCGGAGAGTGTTCTGATGGCGATGGAAGAAAAATATCAGCGATAGTGATTTTCCTGGTTGTTTATGAAAGTTGTCAAAAATGATAATATCTTGTACAGTATCTTCCTTTTTCATCTTTCCCACTCTTTCCATGAATTCCATGAATCGTGCAGAACTGTTCAAAAGCATCATCGATATTGCAGAGAGGGATACCGGGGAGAATTACCAATCGATAACGGCAAACACGAGTCTTCGCAATGAAATGGGCATGGATTCCGTTGACGTCGTGAGTGTCGTAGCCACTCTTGAAAGGAAATTCCGCGTTCGTTTCGCCCAAGCGGAGCTGGAAAATATTTTCACGGCCGGGGATGTTCTGGATCTTCTGGAGCAGAAGATTGTTGAGAAAGGGCAGAAATAGAGGTATCAGGAACCCGCTCTTTTGCATCATCGCCGTGGGCAGTTTTCTGCAGACCGGCGTCCGGTTTGCAGTTCCCCTGCCCACATCAACTTTTCTTCAGGAGACTGGTCATGAACTGGAACAAATTCGGCAGTGTGATTCTCGCGTTGGTTCTCATGGGCGTGTTCGCCGGTACCTGCGTGGTCGTGCAGGAGACACGGGCGCAGCAGGCAGTCAAAAAAGAGATCGAAGTGTATCTCTATGACAAAGAGTTTTTGATCGGCCACGAAATGTATGCGGCTCTTCGCCCGTTGATCACGGAGTTTGAGAAGGGCCAGTACGCAGAGCGTATTGCCCAGCTGCACGACAGAAAGGAGCCGCTCGATGGCTTCATCATCCAGTGTCAGGCAATGATCTGGGAGCGGACCAAAACCCGGATCACAAGCGAGACACTGCCCCTCAAGATCGACGAAAAAGATATCGTCAGCGAAATGCAGCGTCGCGTCTCGCCGCACTATCCGCTGTTTCAGGCAGCCGGATCTGCGCAGCACATCCGCGATCTACTAAAGCAGAATCTGTCTGCGGATCGGTGCCGGGAGGAATTCCAATGGCGCAAGGCCGAGCTGGAAGGTCATCTCCGGACAATCGGGAAAAATTCTGAATAAGGCAGGGGAGTGGCGGCACGCAGGTGCCGCCTTTTCCTCATGCAGAAGCGGAAAAATATGCATCAGGCGGCAATAGAGTTGCATGAGGAAGGTTCCTCCGGAAGGATGGCGGTCTTCCTCTCTTTTTCTTATGAGTGAATATATGAAAGGCACTGTCGTTGCCGATGAAGCTGTCATCGTTCATCCCGATGGAGTCGGATATCAGACGGACGAGATGCCTGCGCCGGCGGCACGACCAGACGGACAGGCCACGAATCTTCTTGTCGAAATGAACGGCCGCAAAGCCGTGGAAATCGGTCTCATCCAGCCGTCCCAACTCGGAGCATTGTGCAATGAACACGGCGTCATTACCCACGAATTGCTGGAACAGCACGCGGCATTTGAGCGGTATCTGACAACTGCCGATGACGTTGTTCATGACTGATAAAAATGGTGACTGCGGAATTTCCTCATACGGAAGCCGGTTACCAGTGCCCGTGTAAAAATATTTGCATTTCCGGAATCGTTGCTTAGTATGCGGACTCTTTCTACTTTCCCAATCGTTTTTATGCCCATGCCCAATCACACCCGGACACTCGGTGGCGAGCTCAATGCGATGGCACTCCATGAGAAGCAGCTAGCGATCAGTGCTTCGTATCAGGCAGAACCGAAGGATGAGCAAGTAACAAAAACGCTGCAGGATGCGGCAAAAAAATTCGGCAAATTTTTTGCGATAAAAGCCCCCGACGGCATCGAATTCCATCCGTCGCAGAACTGTGATGATCCGGATGGTTTCCGGTCATAAAAATTTCTGGATATCCAAAACCAGCCCTGTACCGCGTGGGTACAGGGCTTTTGGTTCTTTTGGCATTGTGGCGCAAAGTCGCGTCAAGATATCAACTGACAGCTTTCAGCGGGCTGGCCACGGCCGCAGCGGGGGGTTCCACCGTAAACGGATGAACCTCCCAGTTACCGCTCGTGACCTGCAATTCTTTTCCGAACAGGTCGATGCGCTCGACCGGTTTGGGCTGATCGGTGCCGCCGATCTCGAAGGCTTTCAACTCGTACCCGTCTTCCATGGCGCAGACCCGAACCGCTCCGACTGCGTTACCGATGGCAACGCAGTTGATTGCGGGGATCACGCAAATGGCGGTGGGATTCTTGAAGTTCGCCATGCCGAAGGAGTACTTCGGCGTGGTATAGCCGTTCTTGACGCGGTGAATCTCCCAGACACTGACGGCATCTTCGGATGCTGCGGCCAACAAGGTACCGTCATCGCTGACGGTGACTGGGCCGTAGTTCATGTCCACAATGGTTTGATCTTCAGACCCATCAGCCTTGAGCCAGGCGATGATGAGGCGGTTGTCGTATTGGCGGACAACGAGTCCTGCCAGAGACACCACGGTTTTGCCATTGTACGACGAACGACGCTGGATACGTGTGAGCATGAATGCTCCTCCAAAAAGAAATCTCGGAACGATTCTTTGCAAGGCACAATGCCAGGAAAGAACCGAACTGCACTCGATGGGGAGGGGGGAAGTGCACGTCGGTTCTTGCTGGCCCGGTGGAGTCAAGGAGCTAATTAGAATTATACAACAAATACTAACAAATGGGAAGTATGCTTTATGGGGCTTGGGGACGGCATACGTTCATCCCTCGATACGCTCGTTGCTCCACAACGAGCTACTCGGGATGACAGGCACGCTCAAATCACAACAGCGTGTAGTAGAGAAAAGTGTTATGCCAGGCTCCAAGCCTCTATCCCTCCGCGATGCGGGGGGCAGGGGATTGGAGGTAGTCCCTGGTTCAATTCGTTTCATGTTGGCGACGACTACGGCCAGAGCATGAACGGAAGAGCCTTTTTCTGTAACACCGCGCGAATGCGCGGGACAAATTGGGCATACTCCCTGGTAAGGAGATGTTCCATGCGCAGGTTCTCCTACACATACCTTGTTAC
>CAYGGB010000149.1:0-2979 GCA_964349295.1 uncultured Candidatus Peribacteria bacterium
TCGAAGTTCCTGCCTTCGACTTTCTTCTGCGCGCTCTCGATGCTCCGTGAGACCATGCCGTTTTCGAGCGGCACATCGTCGGGCACCTTGAGACGCTGCATCATCGACTTAAGCCGGTCGCCGCCGAAGAGGCGCATCAGCTCATCTTCCATGGAAACAAAGAACCGGCTTTCCCCGGGGTCTCCCTGACGTCCCGCGCGGCCACGCAGCTGGTTGTCGATGCGGCGGGCTTCGTGACGTTCGGTACCAAGGATGCATAGACCGCCGAGTTCTTTGACGCCCGGCCCGAGTTTGATATCGGTGCCGCGGCCGGCCATGTTGGTGGCGATGGTGATACTCTTGGCCTGACCGGCATTGGCGACGATTTCGGCTTCTTTCTCATGTTGCTTCGCATTGAGTACGTGATGGGGAACACCCTCCTGATCGAGAAGCAGACTCATAGCTTCGGATTTTTCGACAGACGTGGTGCCGATGAGCACCGGCTGTCCTGTCGCGTGCTTCTCTTTCGCGATTTTGGCGACAGCTGTGAACTTGGCCGCAACCGTGCGGTAGACCGCATCGGCGTTGTCCTTGCGGATCATCGCGCGGTGCGTGGGAATGGTAATCACGCGCAAACGGTAGATCGATTCGAACTCCTCTTCTTCGGTCTTTGCGGTACCCGTCATGCCGGCGAGTTTGTTAAAGAGACGGAAGTAGTTCTGGAATGTGATGGTCGCGAGTGTCTTGCTTTCGCGCTGCACATCGACCCGTTCTTTGGCTTCGATCGCCTGGTGCAGACCGTGACTGTAGCGGCGGCCCGGCATCAGACGGCCGGTGAATTCGTCGACGATGATCACTTCCCCATCTTTCACCACATAATCGACGTCGCGGGCGAAGATCGCATGCGCCTTGAGTGCCTGTTCGATGTGATGCACCTCCTGGAACCCGCGGTCGGTGTAGATATTCTCGATACCGAGCAACTGTTCCATTTTCCTGATACCGTCTTCGGTCAGGACAGCCGCACGCTGCTTTTCATCTTTGGTGAAGTGCTCAGTTTCCTTGAGCTGCGAGACAAGCTGAGCGTACTGCGCGTATTTGGCAGTCGATTCCTCGGCGGGCTGACTGATGATCAGCGGCGTGCGCGCTTCGTCAATGAGAATCGAGTCTACTTCATCGACGATGGCGTAGTGCAGTCCCCTCTGGACCTGACGTCCGACGCTCGTCGCCATGTTGTCGCGCAGATAATCAAATCCGAATTCACTGTTGGTTCCGTACGTGACATCAGCCGCATACGCCTCACGCCGACCCACCGTCGGGAGTCCGTGAACGATCACGCCGACTGTCAGACCGAGTGCGTTGTACAGAAGACCCATCCACGTCGCATCGCGCCGCGCGAGGTAATCGTTGACCGTGACAACATGCACGCCTTTCCCGAGCAGCGCATTGAGATAGACCGGCAGCGTACAGACAAGTGTTTTTCCTTCACCCGTGCGCATTTCCGCAATATTTCCGCGATGCAGCGCCGCCCCTCCGATAATCTGCACGTCGAACGGCTGCATGTCCCACGTGAACGTCTGTTTGCCGATCTGCATCGTCTCGCCCTGGATCAGTTCGCACGCACGGAGCACGACAGCGAATGCCTCGGGGAGGATCGCATTCAGGACCGTCTGCGGCGTTTTGCCGGCGGCAACCTCCGCCTGCACTTTCGCCTTCAGTTCCGCGGTCTTCCCCGGCAGATCCGCCCGCGTGAGTGCACGGATCTCCGGCCTCTGCTCGAACTTGCGCACCTCCGGTACGAGCGGACGGAGCTTTTTCAGCTCTTTCTCATTGGGATCGCCGAGGAGCCGATTAAGGGAATCAAGAAATGCCATAAAGGGGGTCTTACTGTAGCGGATGAAGAAAGGAGGGAGAAGGGCGCGATGGAGAACATCTGCAAGGCTCTCCAGGCATTTTGTTTGACAATTGTCAGACAAAAAACTATACTGTCGGCATGCAATCCAAAACCGTCAAAACACGCGAGCTTCTGCGGAACTTCAAGGAGATCAAGGGGCAACTGACGAGCGGCCGCATCCATTACGTCGTGATCGATATCGGCGATGACTGCGAACTCGAGCTGAAGGTACGAGAGCCGAAAAAAACGTTAGGAGCTGCTCTGCGATATCTGGAAACGCAATCCACGTCGCCGGGATTCAAGGCTCGAACAGATCTTTTTGATACTTTCCTCCGGGACAATGGTTGATATTCTCATCGATACCAACATTCTCGTCTATATCTTCGGGGGTCACCCGACGTATCTGAATTTCTCCCGCACCCTTATCGAGAAAACTCCGGGGATCAGTATCGTGACATATATCGAAATGCTGACGGGCGCGCGCGACGATGCAGAAGAGATAAAAATGCGGAAGTTTCTTGCGTATTTCGAGGTGCTCCCTCTGGACATAACCATTGCCGATGAGATCGCCAGATGGATGCGTCAGAAGAAACGGAAAAGTCTGCGGGATCCGCGCTTCGGAGACACAGTCATTGCAAAGACCGCTCTGCTGCACAATATCCCCGTCGTCACGAACAATCCGAAGGATTTCGCCATCTTCAAGGGGCTGGAAATCATGGTTCCGGAAAATCCCGTACGGCCCCCTCCTTTGTCACTCGAATTTCTCCTGAAACAGTAACGCGCTCTACCACCCCCGCCCATACCCCACTTCGCCTTGCGAGGCTACGCGGGGCGAGCCAGCACTACCATCCTCGACCGTACCATGGCTGAATGATTTTTTTCTTATATTTCTGCTTTTTGAGGAATTCCGGCAGCACCTCCTCCAATTTTTTGAACGGAGCCTCTTCCGCCCCGGCATCATCCAGAATTTTCCGGTGCTCAGGAATCAGTTCGCCCGTCCACAGCATCTTTTTTTTGATGATAGACCCGAGTTCCTCCAGCGTGACGAGACGCGACTCGGAATCCGGGGAATCCAGATCGCGAATGAAAACAGCAGTTTTTTTCGTCGA
>CAYGGB010000150.1:0-2978 GCA_964349295.1 uncultured Candidatus Peribacteria bacterium
GCCTTGATCTCCACGTCGTTATTGCGGACCTCGGGGATCTCCAGCTCCAGAAGTTTGCGGACCAGGCTGGGATGCGTGCGGGAAATGCGCAGCTGCGGACCCTTGCCCGTGAGCTCCACGCGGTCCAGGTACACGCGGATGCGCTTGCCCGTGTAGTAGTGCTCGCCGGGGATCTGCTCTCTCCACGGCAGCGACACCGTCATGCCTTCGATCTCGAGCGTCACCCAGTTGGGGTCCACTTTCGTCACGGTCGCCGTCAAAAGCTCCTCTTCACGGTCCTTGAACATCTCATACAAACTCTGCTTCTCGGCTTCCTGCAGCTTTTGAAGGATCACCTGCTTTGCAGCCTGCGTCGCGATGCGGCCGTACTCGACTGGCGTCACGTCGATCGTGATCTCGTCACCGACATCAGAATCAGGTTTGATTTTCTTCGCGTCCCTGAGACCGATTTCAAAGTTCTCGTTTTCGACCTCCTCCACAACTTCTTTCACCAGCAAAATCGACGGCATGTCGCGGCCTTCCTCCAGCTCCACGCGGATCTCCTGTTCTTTGTTGCCGTAATCCTTGCGGTACGCGGTGGCAATCGCCTGTTTGACGGCTTCGATGACCTGATCGGGTTTGACGTTCTTTTCGGAACAGATTTGGTTAATGGCGGCGAGGAAGGAGGCTTTCATATATGGAGGGCCCCTCGTACGAAATTGTTGCGACAATTTCTACTCGGGATGACAGGAATGGGTAAAGACACCATTCCAGAAAACTGGAATAGTGAAGAATGAGCAAACCGTTACTACGCATAGTATACCGCGTTCTTTCGCGTCTGCAAGAGCTCTCCAGCCTTTCACGCAACAGGCCCCACCGCCGGAGCGGCGGGATCGCCGCGGAACATTCCTCTGACGGCTGTTCCCGCGATTCCCAGATGCTGGCCAAGAGTTCCTAGGCCTGCCAGTGCACCCTCTCCTCCGTACCATCCCGCGGCTGCGTAGCCACCCGCAAGTGCTAGTGTAGAACCTGCTGCGACAACTCCTGCGGTCTTGAGCAGGAATTTCGTGTTGTCCCAGAACTTTCTGGTCGTCACACCAAACCAGTTCGGAATGTCTTCTTTGAGCCACATGCTGACTTTGCGTATGGAATGGGTTCCCCACATTTTATTCATGTCGATGTGCATATTCCGGATGCGGCGCAGGTGAATCCTCAACTTATCATCTGTTGTGACTTCATCATCCGCAGAATTGTCCTTGTTGAGGTCTGCTATGGTCGCACCCATTTGCAGTTTGAAAAGACGTCGCAAGCGGGTTGCAACCCGCGGTAGTTCAGCTTTCTCAGATGCCGTCAGTTCGCGCGTTGCGTAGGCTTCTTCCAGCGCCTCAGCTCTTTTGATTGCGAATTCGACCCGCTCCTCATGCGCACGCACATCATCCGACCGGGCAAAGTCTGTATCCCAAATACCTCTGGCGCCGTCGATGCGCCTGTCATCCAGATTGCTCATGGACTCCGGTGAGGGTGTCATATCTTTGTGGGGGAGAGAGCCTTTTCAATTTTTTCCAGTGCGACAATTTTTTCGTGGATCGCCATCGCTCTCTGCAAGCGCAGCGTCTCCGGGCCCAGCTTTTCCATCCGCTCCTGCTCAAAAGCAAACCGTTCCTCCTGCACCATCGTGAACAGCTTGAGGAACGTCTGTTTGACCGGCGGATCCATCTTCACGGCGTTGTCGCGTATAGCCTGCTTCAGCGTTTCCAATTGCTCAATCGAGAGCGATACCAGATATTCCGCGAACGATTTTTCATCTTTGCAGATCTTATCGATCTCTTTTGCAGACAGAGGATTGCCTCCACGCAAAATCACCTGATGCAACTGATCCTTTGTCTTGGCGAGCGTCGCTGATGAGACGGGAAGCTTCTGCAAAAAATTCGCGCGTGTCTTTTTCTCGGACATGTACCACTTGGTGTAACTCTTGAGAGAATCGCCCACGCCGGACGGCGGTGCCTTTTCTTTCTTGAGCATGGCATGAACCTTCTCCATCTCTTCGGGCTTGAGATGATCCACCACTTTCTCCCACTGCTTCTGCTGTTTTTTCTCACGCAGCCATCCCGTCAGCATGGTGAGCAACGTGTTTTTTGCCTGAGTCATGGGAGAAGGGGAAACGGTCCGCTTTCCCGGAGCGCGCGGAGTCATTGGAAGGGATTCTACGCCGGAGGTGATGCATCGCAAGGAGACCTCTGGCGGCGGGCTTCTTGCATAACCAACAAATAATTTTATAGTTATCGTATGCACAGCATCATCGTGAAAATTCCTTTTCCGGAAACAATGACTGTGGAGCTCTTCGCCCTGGCGAAGCTGCGATGCGAGGAACTTTTATACGATCATGCAATGCGGATCGAGGAATTGCTTACGCTGAAGGGAGGGGCACGAACAGCATACTCACTGATCAGCTCTTTTTCGACGTTTCCCGGCAGTCCCGAAATGCGGGAGGCATACGGTCCCGGATAACGGCATCACGCTGCAGGCCGCCTGTGCAGAAGAAGAAAAGGCATTGGCTCTCCACCAACTTTTCGGCGATATCGGGGAAGAGGCGATGAGGGTTATTCAATAGTATTTCTCTATTTCAGCGGATAGGTCTTTGTGCCTTTTTCGGTTCCTGCGATCAGATCTTTTGGTGGATGCCTCGAATCATCAGGCTCCTCCCATCGAAGGGTGGCCGGAGGTGGATTCACATTTGCCACCGGAATCATTTCCCAGCGCGAGCCGACTTTTTTGTACATGCAGAGTTCGGTGTGGAGCATGGCCTGGAGGGCCGCTGCAACATATTGGCGATTATTGGATATGGTTGCGAGTGCGGGGAGACCGCGGAGAGAGATGGTATCCACGATGGCATCGGTGCTGGCATCCACAATTGTCCCATTCGCTTCGTTTATCACGAGAATCGTGGCGCCGTCGGCGGATGAATAACGGGTGATCATGTAAAGTGTACTTTACATATC
>CAYGGB010000151.1:0-2964 GCA_964349295.1 uncultured Candidatus Peribacteria bacterium
CTGCGGATCCGGCGGATGTAGATGCGGGTGCCGCGACTGGAGGATGAAGAAGCCGCTGAGGAGACAGAGGCGGACTGTTGACGTCGCAGGACGTCCTGCAGCAGGTATCCCTGCAGGTTGGAGGCCTGGGAGGCGGCAATGATGCCTAACAGAAAGCCCGTGGCACAGGAGAGTGCCAACGATTTATGATCGTTGAACCAGTATTTGACCCTTTGTATAATGTTTGTTTTAGTAATCACTTCATATGATTATATCATTTTTATGTAAATATGTCACTATATCATATTTATGGCTAAAACAAGGGCTATTTGCGAAAAAATCCATCAGGAATCAGTCATTTCAAATCAGTCAGACAATTTCTATTCAGCTCCTCAGAAATCCAAACCATCGACGTTTTTTGCTCCCGGAACAGATCGATGCGACTGCGAGGGCGGTGATGATTCCTGCAGCCGTTCCCCAGGCGGTATCGACCAGTGCCAGAACGATATCCCACCGGATGAGCAGCGTGTGATTGAGAAAATTCAACGTGCCGGTGACGGTGAATCCCAGCAATGCGCCGATCCATGCGGCATCGCTGAGAGGCTTTTGGTCGTCAATGTGCGAGAGGATAAAATACGACAGTGTGATGGCATTGATTGCCTGGATAAAAATGATGAATGGCGACAGTCCGATGGGCACTCCCGCAAGCGACGGATTGAGCATGGTGAGGCGCTGGTTATAGAAGTCGGCCATGATCCCGCCATGCCAGAAGGCATCGAGGAGCGAGAAGAGAATGAACGATGTGACGAATGCGCGGAGGAAGCGGGCGGGATTCATAGAATTGATTTATAGCATTGTGGACGGTAAAGCTACAATCCGCTCAGCTTGCAGTCTTTTGAAGACATTCTCCGGCTCTATGACTACCCTTTCCCAAAAGAGAGCATCGCGCAGGCGCCAGCGACTCCCCGCGACAGTGCAAAGCTGCTTGTCTATCACCAAAAAGCAGGAGATACCGAATGGTCTTCTGTCCGCAGTCTCCAGAGATTTCTGCCGCCCAGATGTGTTCTCGTCCTCAATGAGACGAAAGTGATCCCGGCGCGGCTGCATCTTACAAAAGCGACGGGCGGACGCGTGTCTGTCCTCTATGTAGGGCAGAACGCCCGAGAGCTGAAAGTTCTCGCCAACCGGAAAATTTCCATCGGAGACGTTCTCACGCTCTCCCCCCGAAGAAAATTTATGGTGACGGAACGAAGCGGCAGCGTGTGGTTTCTAAAACCATCGTTCCCGATCGAACTTTTTCCCGGAGTCCTTCAAAAACACGGTGTGGTTCCGCTGCCGCCGTACATCAACCGAACGCCGCTTTCACGGACACAGCTGAAAAGCAGATACCAGACGGTTTTCGCTCGCGCATCCGGATCCATTGCCGCGCCCACGGCGTCGCTGCACTTCACGAAGCGGTTACTAAGGAATCTTGAACGCTCCGGCATCGATATCGTCAAAGTCACGCTGCACGTTCACCTGGGTACGTTCTCGCCGCTCACGGAAGAACAGTGGAAGACGGGAAAACTTCATCCCGAAAGCTACTGCATCGATTCACGTACTGTCCGGAAGATTGCGGAGGCCAAACGCACCGGACGCCCGGTGATTGCGGTGGGCACCACCGTTGTCCGGACGCTCGAATCGGCAGCAGATTCCTCCGGAATGCTCAAATATCCCGAGGGCGTGACACGCCTCTTCATCCGTCCGCAATCTGGTGGTCATGCGGGGTACCGCTTCAAAATCGTCGACGGCATGCTCACGAATTTTCACGTGCCGCGCTCCAGTCTTCTCATGCTGGTATCGGCACTCACCGGGCGGGAGAAACTACTGGAGCTGTATCACCAGGCGATCGGACGGGACTTCCGGTTGTTCTCGTTTGGGGATGCGATGCTGATTATTCCATAAGAGGCCGGTATGTCGTTCTTCGCTCCGCTCAGAATGACATACCTTCGCACTTTCTGGATCAAATCAATTCCCGCTTGAGCTGCCCGCGGACGAGCTGGATCCGGAAGAGACGGATGCAGCGGAACTGGAAACGGAACCCGCGCTCGAGCTCATGCTGGAGGAACTCACAGACGGCGCCGTGCTCGATACACTCGAGGAACTCGATGAAAGGCTGAATTTTTCACCGTTGAGGCATTTTGCCCGGATGAAGCGGTCAGAATAGCGGCTGCAGTTTTTTCGGGCTGGGACAGCCGGCTGCGGCATGGGCTTTACGACAGGGCGTGTGGAGAGCAGCTTGAGGACCGCTTTGCGCTGCTCAACCAGGCAGAGCGCGCGCTGGACACCGTAGGCGCGACTGCACGACTGCATGGAAAAGGAGGATGCCGAGGAGGATGAATGCGTCACACCTGCTGCAGATGAACTGTGTGCGGCAGATGAGGACGATGACGACGACGATGACGAATTCCATTTATAGCTGGACACGGAACCGCGCCCCATCGACTGCATCAATTGCTGGTGCCATTTGACCAGACAGACCGCGCGCTCGGCGGACGGCATGCGTGTGCTGCAGCCGGAGATGGGGGCTTCGGCGGTGACAACGGTGACGGTGCCGGCAACAAGCAGGACTGCCGCGAGGGACAAGAAGGAGAGGCGCATGATGGCAAAGAGAAGAAGAGTAGAAAGAGGAGGAGGTTACTTCGATTTCGCGCTGCTGCGGTTGGCCTGATTGACTGCTTTCACGGATGAACGGTTGCTCTGAATGACGCTCTTTGCGGAGGAGCGAGCTGCCTGAACTGTGGACTTCACAGAGGAGCGCGCGGATTTATTGAGAGCTTTCGTCGAAGAGACGTTCGCTTTGATCAACGCACCAAGAGATGACATGTTTCCGCTGGCCCGCGCAGAACTTACAAGCGACTTGTTGGTTGCCCGCGTCGAGGACCAGTTCTGCTGCGCTGCCGCCCGTGCTGCAGCGCGCGTTGCCGCATGCTGCGAGTGCACGGA
>CAYGGB010000152.1:0-2946 GCA_964349295.1 uncultured Candidatus Peribacteria bacterium
GAATTCACGCGCTTCACGCGCATGATCGAGCTGCTTCGGCAGCGAGGGTGGTCTGATGAGGCAATTTCTGCGTTCATCAGACTGAAAATCCAGTCCGACCTCTCGAGCGAAATCGGGAAGCGTCGGCAGCCGAGCCTCAACTGATGCTCGGCCCTATCCCGGCCCGGACTCTGTGCTCATGCATAGATGCTCCGGCCGGGATTTTTTGTCTCTGGCTGATGAATATCAGCTTATTTATCTTGCTTTTCCGCAAGAGCATGCAAAAATTCCTGTCTGTCTGCTGCAGGGATGAGTACATCTCTGAGCGTAGACAGATTGCTCTTTGTCCAGGAGGACACATCATGTTGGTTCTGACCCGTAAGAGAAACGAAGAGATCATCGTCGGACTCGGCGATGAGATCGCGATCATCCGCGTGGTTCGGATCGAATACGACCGGGTTCGCTTCGGTTGTACCGCTGTCCGCGACGTGACGATCCATCGCATGGAAGTCGCACGCGCCATTCCCGAATGGGCCGAAAAAATCGGCCATCTGCTGGGAGAACCAATTGAACCTGTCGATCATGGATGATCGACTATAGGCCCAACTCCGGTTGGGCCTTGTTTTGCTTTCCCTTCTATCCCGCTCGCCCTCTCTGTATCCTTTTTGCATGCCTCTTTCCCTGTACAACACCTTTTCCAAAAAGGAAGAAGAAGTTGTCTTTTCCGGTCCGGAACAGGTCCGGATGTATACCTGCGGCCCCACCGTCTACGGCCGGCCGCATATCGGGAACTATTCATCGTTCCTGATGGCCGATCTTCTCCGGCGGTGGCTTGAAGTCTCCGGTCACCAGGTGAAGCATGTGAAGAACATCACGGACGTCGGACATCTTCTGCACGATGCCGATCATGGTGACGATAAAATCCAGACGCAGGCCGAGAAAGAAAAAATTCATCCGCTCGAAATCGCGCGGCGGTACACGGAACAGTATCTCGCTGATGAAAAAATGCTGAACATGCTTGAGCCGGCGTCCCGTCCCCGGGCCAGTGAATTTGTTCCGCAGATGATCACGATGATCAAAAAACTTCTGGAGAAGGGGAATGCGTATGAAACGGATGACGGCATTTATTTCTCTGTTCTGAGTTTTCCGCAGTACGGAGCCCTTTCTGGTAACACTCTTGAAAATCTGAATGCAGGATCGCGTATTGAGGTCGATGAACGCAAAAAACATCCCGCGGATTTCGCGCTCTGGAAAAAATGTGTGGGCGATAACGGACGTCACGTCCTGCGCTGGACATTCGCATCCGGAAACCTCAGTACGACAGAAGGGGAGGATGCGTCTTCCGGATTTCCCGGGTGGCATATCGAGTGCTCCGCTATGAGCGCTTCCTTATTGGGGGAGCAGATTGATATCCATACCGGCGGCGAGGACAACATCTTTCCGCACCACGAATGTGAGATCGCCCAGAGTGAATGTGCATCCGGCAAAAAATTCGTCCGCCACTGGCTCCATAAAAGGAGGATCGACCTCGGAGACGCCAAGATGTCAAAGAGCCTTGGCAATATCGTCACGCTCGAAGACATCGCCTCCAGGGGATATTCGCCGCTCGATCTCCGGTATTATCTCCTATCCGTTCATTACCGGACGAATTTGAAGTTCACTTGGAAGGGAATGGATGATGCAAAGAAGGCGCGAACCAAAATCGTTGAATGGATCAAAGAGCGCGATCAAAAATCAGATGACGGTGATGCCGACGCCACAAATGAGATCCAGAAATTTTCGGATGCGTTCATGGATGCAATGAATGCAGATCTCAATACGTCTGCAGCTATAGCTGTTATTTTCGATACGATGTCCTGGTCGCGCAATCAGGCGCTCTCGAAAAAATCCTGTGCGGTGATGACGGAGTTCATCAATCGCATCAAAAAAACTTTCGGATGCTTCGAGCCCGATGCAGCGTCTGATTCTGTTCCGCCCGATGTTCAGGCACTGGTCGATCAACGAAAAGCTGCCCGGAAGGCCAAAGATTTTGCTGGCTCTGATCGTCTGCGTGATGCCATCAATGCGAAAGGCTTTGAGGTGAAAGATACGGCGCAGGGGCAAATCGTCCGTAAAGCCCTGTGAAGAGGCCTATTGGCTGGATGTGAAGTTTTCCATCGCCGGAAGAGGGGATGAAGAGGCAAAAGTAAGGAGATTTTGTCGTTCTCTGAAGAATTTATCAGTTGAGCCTGTTTCTAATGCCTTAATAACGTCTTAATGTTATAAAAACATAGAGATACGGTCTTTTTAGCCGTCTTTAGTGAAGTGAAGTGAACGTTTTGCTAACTGTATTGTACGTCATTTGCCGCATAAAGACCCGAAATATCGTTTTAGCAACATCTTTTCGTGCGCTGTTTGAGTGCGTTCGATGGCACTTTTCGTCCGGGAATTCTCCAGAGAAAGGCTGAATAAACTCGTTATACACGCGAGAAACGCCAACTCTCGTTCCGCCCCAGCCGTAACAAAGAGGGGAAAAAGACGTTATCTGCACTGCCACCTCCTATGGTCCGGACGCTTGATCCCTACTGAATTCTTTCTGTAGGATTCCCAAGATCCGCTCCAAAAATCCCGGGTGAGCGTGGTCAGTGCGTATATGATCTTTGACAATTCGGCCCCTGCCCCTCCTTATATAGAGCGGGACAGGTAACTCACATCATCCCTCGGGATGGTCGTGCTCCTCAATTGTTTCCGGTTGTGACTCCACCCCTCACGGGGTTTTCTGCTGTTTCACAAAAACGACGTATCGGGTTTGTCTCATCTCTTTATATTTAAGGAGGAGGGTGTCTCCTTTATTGCGACACTCATTCCCGTGCACACTCATCGATGCGTTCATAACCGGACCCCCAACTTTCCATCAACCCATCCATACAAAAAGAAACAAAGAGACCTCCCTCGTTTTTTATTTCTTCTTTACTTCTTTTCTTATGG
>CAYGGB010000153.1:0-2923 GCA_964349295.1 uncultured Candidatus Peribacteria bacterium
ACTGGTCGATAAGACAGCTCCTGTCGAAGTCTTTGCCGCCGGCAGCAATGTAACGGCGGAAATCACGGCAGCGGTGATGCGGAAGCGGGTCATCGGATAAAAGTATAGCGGATCTTTTGACACGGGAACTTTTGGGGGATAGATTCCGGGTGAATGGTCCCGTATCCCTCCATGTACCGCTGGCCGACACTGAGCAGGAACCCACTGCCGTAGGTTGGCTTGAGTGAAACGAGAAACAGCAAAAGCCCAGCCGAACGGCCGGGCTTTTTTATTTGTTTTTCACCCTTTCACTCATGTCTCCAGCCCTTTCATCATCCCGCCTGTTCAGCTCCGCATTCCGCTGGGCATCCTCTTCACTGTGTGGGAAGTCTCTTGAGCACTACAAAAACGATCCCGAAGGTTACGAAGCCGTCGCGAGAATTTTTCTTGGACGCGAAGAAGTTGCGCGGTCAGTGCGCGACATCGTCGATATCAGTTCCTCTTCCCGCCGCAGGAATCTTGTCGTCGATGGGGCTTGCGGAACAGGAATCGTCACCGATGCGCTCGCGGGAAGCGCTGACTGCGTCCTTGGTATCGATCTCTGCCCCGAAGCCCTTTCATTTGCCAGACAGTCAAAAAATCCATCATTGAATTTTGTGCAGGGAGATCTCCATGACTTTTCCGCATTTGCTCCCGGGAGCATTGATGTCTACTCGATGGCGTTCGCGCACCGGTACATTGCTGATCTGCAGGCGTTCTATAGGAAACTTGCGGCTGCCCTGAGTTCCGACGGAATGGCAGTGATCAGTACTGCCGGATTTGCAAAAACGCTTGGGGCGATTGAACATCATGCGGATGTTGCGGGGCTTGTCATGAAGGTGTTCCGGCCGCGATTCCGATCGCTGTTCAACCGGTTTCATGGAAGTTGTCATGTTGTCCTTCAAAAACCGTTCATGCACCGCGGCCAAGTATGTCCGCTTCTGCATCGACAAACTTCAGGACTGTCTCCACATACGTCGCGTGACTCCACGTGAGCGGCGAGACCGAGAGCGGTGCGCCGGTGAGGGGATGGAGCTGTTCGGGGATGAGACCGGACTTCGTGGAGTTTTTGAGGACCCATTCCAGCGTTTTCCGCGGCACGATCAGATCATTGACCGTCTTTGCACAGGCGATCTGCCATTGTGCCAGCCAGAGAGTCGTGATGATCCACGGGTTTCCCGGAATATCCGCGGTCGGCGGTACGGCGGAGTGATAGTAATCGTTGGTGTAGCGGGCGAGGCCACCAACGGAGGTGCGGATTGTGAGCATCTGTTCGAGTGCCTGCATGGTCGAGACAACACGTGGATCGTCCGGTGGCAGTATCCCGAGCAGCCAGACGGCGGCAATACTCGCGTCCGGCGTCGTATCCCGCTCAATCGTCTTTCCCTCCTGCCGCTTGATCTTTTTCATGAAACGTCTGGTCTCTTCATCGTACAGATGGAAGAACATCGCCTGCCGCATCTCGTCCTCCGCGGAGTGATAGTGCTCGGAATGGCGGTGATGGCCGAGCGTGTTGGCGATCTCCGCCGCCGCGTGGAGGCCCGCGATCGTTGATGCAGTCGTGTACGTGAAGATGCCGCGGTGCTCCTCCCACGGGTCGTAACTCGGGAGCGGAAGTCCGGTCGCCGCCTCGCGGAAGTCGACCAGGAACTGCGCCGCTTTCCGGCCGAAGCCTTCGTAGAACTCCTGCAGGAACTCAAAATCATGATTGGTCTGGAAATGCTTCCAGGCGGCGTAGAGAACCAGTGCGGTTTCATCCTCCTGGATCGGCAATTGCGGCACGCCGTCGCGGAACCAGGGGTGCCATGAGGAACCGAGAGAGCCGTCCGGATTGTATTTATGGAGCAGGTACCCATCGGGCATCTGCGCCTTCATGCAGAAACGGAAAAACTTCCGCGTGACCTCGCTGTAACCCGCACGGTCCAGTGCCATCGAGACGAATGCGCCATCCCGCGGCCAGATGTAGGTGTAGGTATCGCGGTTGAACGCCTGAATGTCGTTGTCGGCCGCGGCGACAATGCCGCCGCCTTCATCTGCGTGGGTGCGAATGACCAGGAGACTGCGCTTGTAGAGTTCGATCAGTTCCGGACTCAGTGAACCGAAGTCCCGCGGTACTTTGTTCGCCCAACTTTTCCAGAAATTGCGGGTATTGCGCTGCAGGCGCTCGGGAGTTTCGTGCAAAACCGTCTGCTGGAGTCGCAGAACTTCATCAAGCGATTTGCCCGCGCAGAGCCAGAGCGTCACATCGGTGTCAGCACCTGTCCCCACAGCGCAGGAAATCCCCACCGTCGAGTCCACCGATCCCTGCTCGATCGTGTTTCCTTCCAGAACGCCGTCCTCCGCGTCGCGCCACGTACCTTCAAGCCCCCGGTAATCAGCTTTCCCGATCGCAAACGACGTGATCCCGCAGGTTTTGAGCTCCTCCATGCTGCGGAGAATCGACGCATACCGTCCGCCACGGACTCCCGTGCGGCATTCCGTCGGTTGCGAGGTTTCGCCGCCGACGAGAAAGTACCGCGTCTGACGGAAGTGAATCACGCTGTTGGTGTACGGTTCATAAAATGCGGTGTCTTTTTGTTTGTCGCCGTAGATGTGAAAATCATGATGGAAGAAGAAGCGCGCTGACCGCACGTTTTCGTCCAGGCTCCGGACGGTCAGATGCCGGATCAGCACGTTGTGGACGGGATGCACGCAGTCTTCCGCTGTCAGCAGAATGCCGAGCCGTTCGTTGCGCAGCGTGGATTTGCCGACCATCGTTTCGTGCTCGTACAGCGGCGTGATCGTCCACGACGGATCGTCCCACCACGCAAAGCCCCTGCCTTCCACGAACACGCCGACGCGATGCACATGCTGGTACGTCGTCTGGTCCTCCATCCCGACATGCGGGTAGTAGAGATCACGCATC
>CAYGGB010000154.1:0-2918 GCA_964349295.1 uncultured Candidatus Peribacteria bacterium
AACGAAAGAGGGCAGGCGTTTGCGCAACTCACGCCACCGCCCCTCTTGTTTTGAATCTGAATACCGCCCAGTTTTTGCATCAAAAAAAATAGCGAGAGGCTGGTTGCCGAATTCCACAAGAGCGTCACATTCATTGCTACAACCTGCGTGTTTGTCTAACAAAGAAAAATTATGACCGAATTTCGGCCGCGCGGAAAACATGTCTGAGAAGGATTTCTCACCGGTCTCCGCATGACGCAGTGAAAATTCCACCCCGTGCGGCTGCATGGATTTCGCAAATGAATCCAATAATCGTTGCAACAGATATTCCCCGGCCAATCCTTTGGCGTGGCGCGACTTCCGGGGAGAGAAGAGTCTATTATTGCTCAACTGATGATCATGCAGAAAACGTGACCATGCATCTCCGTCATCCATAATGATGCACTGAGATTCTTCGGGACGCATTGCACGCGTGTATTCGGTGAACGCTTCCCCAAAAGACTTCACTTTCAACAACGATTCAGGTTGGAATCTGTATTCCTTCACGCACTCGCCGTTCGTACTTTCTGGCGCGGATGTATACGACAAACCCTTCGATAGCCGCTGACGGAATTGTGATAACTCGTAGCCGAGAAGTCGATCAACCTCGGACACAGGTCCTGACTTCAGGGATTCGGAATACTTTCGATGGAACTGACGGAGATCCTCAGATTGCAATTTCAGGCGTTTCTCGGGTGAATAACTGCGAATCAGATATCCGAGCTGCTGCAGAGTGGCATAGGAGATCAACGATTGCTCAAAGCCACGCTGATCCATCTGCACAACGCCGTTTAGGAATAATTGCCGGTGAAAACTCCCGCGCAAATCATCCCGGTCCTCAAAAGCCGGAAAAACGTGAGGGGTGTCAGGAGAACTGGCCATAGGAGGAATACCCTAAAAGAAACGGTAAAATTCGCAAGTGGCATGCCCGGGGCCGAGCATGCAATCCCCACACAACCATTCCCAGACGTTCCACACCCCTATGGAACGTCCTACTTGTCCTCCACCTTCGGCTTCCCCTTCTCCGCTTCCGCCAACATCGTCTTGCTCGGTGGAGGAATCCCGCCGCTCGCTTCCAGTTTCTTTTCCAGATCCGCCATCTTCGTTTCATCATCTTTCGTCAGCGCCTCGCCTTTGAACTTCTTCTTGCGCAGCATGTTGTAGTCATTGAGCCACATCTCGCGGTCGCGCCACTTGCGGTACTCGTCGAGCTTCATGCCCTTGGCTTTGGCCTTCTTCTTCTCTTCGTCCTCTTTCTCCTTCACTTTGGCAGCCGATTTTACCTCTCCAGCGCTTTCACGGGCGCTCTGGACCCATTTACTGATCTTGTCCTCGACGACCTTGCGTTCCTCGGCATAGCGCTCGCGGGAGAGTCTTTTGATCGTTTCGATGCGCTTGGCATCGATCTTGATATCCGGCGGAGCCAGCGTGCTCACAGAGAACGGCTTGCTCGGAATACCTTTGATCATCAGGCGGTTGTACGCGTGGTACTTGGGCAAACTCAGAATATCTTTCGGCAAGACCATTTCCTCAAACTGCTCGCTGAGAGGTTCGGCATCATCGGAACCGACCTGGAAACAGACCATCGAACCGACGTTGCCGAAGACCGCGTCACGAAGCGCTGTCGAGTTGCCCTCCAGCAGCAGCTGGTTGACGTACTGATGTGCCACGGTGAGGTTCAGGCGGTATTTGCGCGCTTCACTGAGGATGGTCGCGAAAGACTCCGTGGCGAAGTTCTGGAACTCATCGACGTAGAGGTAGAAGTCCCGGCGCTCTTTTTCGGGAATATCCGCGCGGCTCATGGCGTCGAGCTGGAATTTGGTCACGAACATGGAACCGAGGAATGCCGAGTTATCCTCTCCCAGACGGCCTTTGCTGAGGTTCATCAGAATGATTTTCCCGGTATCCATCGAGTGCCGGAAATCGACCTTGGAGACGACCTGCCCGACGATATTGCGGATCAGCGGAGCCGAAAGGAGCTGACCGACCTTGTTCTGGATCGCGGCAAGCGCTTCGGTCTGGTACTTCTCGGACCACGCGGTGAACTCGTCTTCCCAGAAACTCTTCACCATGTGGTTCTCGACATGCTCGAGGATTTTCCTGCGGAACACGCCGTCGCTGAACATGCGCATGATGCCGAGCATCGACTGGTTCCCGGCTTCGATGAGTGCCAGAAGCGTGTTGCGGAGGATGTATTCCATGCGTCCCGAGAACGCCTCGGGCCACATTTTCTTGAAGATACTCATCAGACCGGAGACAACAAGCACGCCCTGCTCGGGGTCTTTGCACGAGAGCATGTTGAACGCCATCGGATATTCTTTGTCGGCGGGATCAAAAAGAATCACGTCGTTGGTGCGTTCTTTGGGAACGAACCGGAGAACGGATTCGACAAGGTCCCCGTGCGGATCGATGAGCGCAAGACCTTTGCCCGACATGATGTCGCTGTGGATCATGTTCTCGAGCAGCGTCGATTTGCCCATACCGGTTTTCCCGATCGTGTAGATGTGCCTGCGGCGATCGTCGGTGCGGATGCCGAATTTGGTGCGGCGGCCGCGGAAGAGTGCCTCACCAAGCACCGTCAGGTCGTCATTCTGGACGTCGGTGACCACGGGAAGATCGACGGGAGGTTCAAGCTTGCGGCTCAGTACCCAGTCGAAGTTTGGTGTTTTGACGAGGATATTGGGCACGTGCCAGAGTGTGGCGATTTCCTCGGCCGAAAGAACGAACGGGTAACTTTTGAATCCGATCGGAACCTGCTTTTGCTCCTTCAATTGCATCATTTTAAAGCCGTTACATTGCGGCAGCGTGAATTGGCGGAAGCTCGAGGCGATCTCCTGCACTTTCACAGCCGCCTCATCCTTCGCCGACTCCGGAGCAATAACGCTGATACGGATGTTCAC
>CAYGGB010000155.1:0-2917 GCA_964349295.1 uncultured Candidatus Peribacteria bacterium
TCGCCATGTTGACGATGAAGGAAGATTTTCCTGTGCCGGTCTGCCCGATGATGTAGAAGTGGCGGAAGCGGTCGTCGTTCTTGATGAAAATTTTCTTCTTCTCGCCGCGGAACGTGTTGAGTCCCAGATACAGCCCGTCGTCGGGGATGCTCTTGGGAGCGGGGGAGATTTTGAAGTTCTGCCACTTAATTGTTTCCACTTTGTTGTACTTGATGTTCGGCAGATGCCAGAAACTGGTGATTTCGCCCGTACCGAGCAGAAGTCTCGGGAACAGGAGTTCGAAGATTGTGCGGCGGGGTGAGCGGCGGATGAATCCGGCGACCACCCACTTTTGCGGGATAAAATGCGTGTGGCGAAAATGATTGCCATGCACGCTGTTGAACTGGCTGAACGCCGCCATCACCCCCTGGAGCAGCGATTCCGCGCGCTCGTGGGTCTGGGCCGAGGTCACGACGCGTGCCGTGCAGGTAAAGCCGGGGCCGTTCGCTTTTTCGTCCAGCGCCTTGCTGTACTCCTCCGTCATCTGCGACACGCGCTCGCCGCTCGCCTGGTCTTCCTGTATATCGAGGGGCTTGTCGCCGCCCGTGAACATGTCGAACATCGCGCTGACCCAGGTGAGCGGATGCCACCATTTCCAGCCGTGTTTCTTTTTGGGATTGATAAGACGCTTGGCCTCGTTCTCGACGTTCTTCTGCCAGCCGTTTCCGGCAGGTCGCAGTACAAACTGGATGGCGGCGCCCTCGTCGGTCTTGAGTTTGGAGAAGGCATTGGTGATGGTGTTGAGCGGATCGGTCTTGAGCTGCTGATACGTCCGGAAGGACGATGACCAGTCATGTGCGGGAATCAACGGCACGGCGGCGGTCACGGAATTCGATGTGAAGATGTCGTAATCCTCCACTTCGTCGATGATCGCATCGGGATAAAACGACGTGATCTGTTTTTCGACCAGATGGGCGATAGACCGCGGACAGACAAGGAAGAAAAGAATCTCGCCCGCCAGCGCCGCATATTCGACTGAAATGAACGGCTGGCCGTACATGTGACGTTTCATTTTGGATGTATGGAGACTGTTGAGCGACTGAAACAGGTGATCCATGACACCCAGGACTTCGCGGAAATCCTTCCCCGTCGAAAATTGTTCCGATTCGATTTCCTTGTCCTCTTTGCTTTCTTTCTTCGGCATGAGGATCTGCAAAAAAACGAGTTCCCGCTGCCGGCGCGTGTCTGCCTGGTACCGCATGAAAGCGAGTACCGAGAACGCCGCTCCGGCAAGGATGGCGATCATGCCGGCGGTCTGAAGGAGGATCATCATGGAATACTGCTGCGTATCGTAGCATTATAGCACGGAGAAGGATTCTTCTCTACAGTATTGTATTCCCGGGGGCGCGTTCTTTCGTACACTTCTACGGCAAAGAAACGCTCAAACGCTAGACTGGCCAGACATCCGGATCTTCATTGCCCATCAGCTCACATGTCCCTTTCGTCCCTCTTTACCACCCGTGGCTTCCGGACCGCTCTGCGCGGCGGATTACAGTACGTTTTTGGCAGACGGGGGCAGCGGCGGGTCCACGGCTGGAGGCTGTTTTACAAGATGCGCGTCGAGGTGATGCTCCGGTCGCGGCGGCCGATCACCGGCATCAGCCGGTTTCACAAGGCAAAGCTCTGGGTGGACGACGAGGCGTTCCCGCGGATCAAAAAACTCATCCGCCGCGCGCGCCATACGGTGGTCATCCAGATGTTCATCTGGAAAGACGATGTGCTGGGCCGGGAGATGGCGGGGCTGCTCGCGGATGTCGCCGACAGGGGTGTGCACGTGGAGGTCAGCAAGGAGGCGGTGGGCGATGTTTTTGAATTCCAGAAGGATTTCCTTGGAACCCGCGGTGATGCGGATGGTGTCTGGAAGCGGTTCTGGAACCACCACAATATCAAGATCCGCCACGAAACCAATGATGATCATGCCAAGGTCTTCATCATCGACGACAAAATTTTTCTCCTGACGGGAATGAATATCGCTGATGAATATCATGACGACTGGCACGATTATCTTGTGGAACTCCGTGGTCACCGTTTCGTCGAACAGTATCTGACGGACGGCGATCTTCCCGGAGGCACGGGTGAAGCTCGCCTCATGATGAATACGGGGCAGCGCAAAGAAATACGCCAGGTGCTCATGGACATGTTTCAGGGCGCCCGCCGGTCCATTGTCGTCGAGCATTGTTATATTTCCGATCCCGCCGTTCTCGACCTCCTGATCCGCCGCAGCCACGAGGGCATCCAGGTCGTTCTCATTCTTCCGGTGGAAACAGATTTTCATCATTATGCCAACAGGCAGTCGGTTTCGCGTCTGCTCACCGAAGGCCACCCCAGGAGAATGTCCGTGTTTTTCTATCCGAAGATGCTTCACGGGAAGATTGTTCTCGTGGACCGGGAGCGTGCCTGTATCGGGTCCGCAAATCTCATGACATCCTCGCTCGACGACATGGGGGAAGTGAATGTTGTCCTGGAGGGTAGCTCGCATCCCGCCATACGGAAACTCCGCTCGGTGCTGCGCCAGGATATCCTGAAAAGTACGCCGGTTTCGAGACCGCCGAGATTCACGTGGCTGTGGAGAGGTTTGACGTGGCTGAAGCTGTGATCGTCAGGACTCAGGATTCAAAAGTCAGGATTCAGACTGTGTATCCTGAACCTGATCTTTGAAACCTGAGTCCTTCCTCAGATGTTCAATAACCTCTTCACCATTTCCACCAGCACTCTCATCGTCATGTCCTTCTTCACAAAATAATCATCCGCTCCCAGTTCCAGTGCCCGGAGCTTGAATTCTGCCTGGTCAAAATTTGTGAGGATGATGACGGGGAAACCCCGGTCCTTTTTCGGGAACTCTCGCAGGACCTGGAATCCGTCGGCTTTGGGCATGTGG
>CAYGGB010000156.1:0-2862 GCA_964349295.1 uncultured Candidatus Peribacteria bacterium
ACTGTCGTATTCGACTGGTCGGAGCTAATATCGTTGATGCTCTGGAGAGTACGCAGGTGGAGGGCGCCCGGAGTTTTTGCGAGCATTTCGGCCGCCTTGGAGACGTTTTCGGATGCTGCCAGTTCACCTTCGGAGCTGATGATGACCGCCTGCTTCTCGCGCTCGGCTTCGGCGACTTTCGCAATCGTCCGCTTGAGAGATTCGGGCAGAATGATGTCTTTGAGTTCCACCGACTGCACATCGACGCCCCAGGCATCGGCATGGCGGTCGACAGCCGTCTGAATGCGCTCGCTGATTTCATGCTTTTGACTCAGGAGCTCGTTGAGTGTTATCTCGCCGATGGTGTTACGCATTGTTGTCTGTGCAAGGAGCGTGACCGCGTACAGGAAGTTCTCCACCTCGATCATCGCTTTGGAGGCATTGAGGACTTTGAAATAGAGAACAGCATCGATCGTGACCGGAATGTTGTCTTTTGTGATCGCTTCCTGATCGGGAATATCGACAGTTTTGACGCGTATGTCGACTTTCACAAGTCTCTGGAACACCGGAATCAGGAGGTGCCAGCCCGGATCCCACATGCGGCTGTACTTGCCCATCGTGAAGACGATCCCGCGCTCATACTGGTTCACCTGACGGATACAGGAGAGCAGGAAAACGATAATGATAGGGATCCAGAGGAGGCCGAGACCGAGGAGAATGTCCATGGGGAGATAAGGTGAAGTGACTAGGGATTAGAGACTAGGGACCAGGGACCAGGGGCAAGTTGAGTCGAAGAAGTCTTTAGGACAGGCGTTCTGCCGTCTCCACAATGCTCCTGAAATCCGCAGGCTTCAAGGATGCGCCGCCAATAAGTCCACCATCTATGTCTTCCTGTTTGAGAAGTTCTTCCGCATTTGCAGCATTCATCGATCCTCCGTACAGGATTCGGGTCGACTCCTGCTGATCTTTGGGTAACAGTGAACGGATGAAAGCATGCATGTCCTGCGCGTCTTTTGGAGTTGCTGTCTTGCCCGTTCCGATGGCCCACACGGGTTCATAGGCGATGGTGATAGTGGAAGGGAGCCCTTTCAGCTGCCGTTTTACTGTGGTTTTCTCTTTTCCGGATTTCCTCTCCTCTTCTGTTTCGCCCACACAGACAATCGGGTGAATACCCGCCTCAAGAGCGGCGATTGCCTGTTCCATCACCTGTGCATCCGTTTCCGCGTGATAGCGGCGCCTCTCGGAATGGCCGCACAGGACGTAGCGACAGCCTGCGGATTTCAACTGGCTGATGCTGATGTCTCCGGTAAAGGCTCCCGATGGTTCGGGTCGCCCGTACTGGCCTCCCGTGACCAGCTTCGCGTCATTACACCGCGGAATATCCAGAAACGACGGCAGGACAATCACATCCACGGCGCTTTCGGATTTGTAGGGGGAGTCCGCTGCATCGAATCCCGCAGGGGCGGAATTCATTTTCCAGTTGGCGGCAATGAGGAACTTTCGACCCATGTGGCTGATAGAGTACCATGGTTGCACGTATGAAAAAGATTCCAAGAGTCGTCTTCGGCACCGATCATGCGGGTTACACGCTCAAAGAAATCCTGAAGAAGCATTTGCTGGGGCAGGGGATCGACGTGATCGACGAAGGAACATTCTCTGAGGAGCCCGTTGATTATCCTGCGGTTATCCGCAAAGCCTGCGCCGTCGTTCTGGAACAGGGATGCCCCGGAATCGTCCTCGGCGGTAGCGGGATCGGCGAATCGATTGCGGCCAACAAAGTCCGCGGCATCCGTGCGGCGCGATGCTGCACACTTGAGGATGCAAAGCTTTCGCGGCAGCACAATGACGCGAACGTGATCAGTCTGGGTGGGCGCATGCTTGATCCGGAACTTGCAAAGAAGATGGTCGATACATTCCTCACGACGGACTTTGAGGGCGGGAGGCATGTGGCGAGGATTCAGGATCTGGAATAGGTCCGGGGTTCTCATTCCAGAGTGTTTTCCGGTGTCGTGCCATCCATCGCTTTTATCTGGGGGGCGGTCTCATCCTCTTGTTGTTCTTTCACTGGTAGGGGAGTGACGCGAACTACAGGCTGACGGAATCCGCGGCTGACAAATACTTCCTGTGCGAGTCTGCGGATGAATTCAATTGCGGGAGCAATGAAATTTTTTGGGCCGCGGATGCGCAGTACCTCCTGTGTATTCATTTTTGCCAAATCTGTCTTCCACTTGTTTTCAAGATGGGGATAGGTTGCCAGGAAATCTTCCATCGGAAGCTGGGCCGGCAGCGTGTCGAGAGGGAGTTCGTTCACGCGTTTCATGATGTAAAATCTACTCCACATTTCTACCCAGTAAATAGCATGCAGGCTGGTTCCGGTGGATTTCCGTGTGGCTGACTTCTCCCGTTTTCATTTCCGGGAGTACAATGCAGTCATGGCAGCATCGAAACTTCTCATCACCCCGTCGATCCTCTCGTGCAATCTCGCGCGGTTGCAGGACGAAGTGGACACCGTCGAGCCCTACGCCGACTGGCTCCAGGCCGACGTGATGGACGGGCATTTTGTGCCAAATCTCAGTTTTGGCGCGCCGGTCCTGAAACATCTGAAGACAAAGCTCCCGATCGACGTTCATCTGATGGTGCAGAACCCCGGAAAGCGCGTGCAGGAATTCATCAGGATCGGTGCAAGAAATATCACGTTTCATGCCGAAGCGGTCACGAACACGCGGGAGCGCAAAGAGATCATCAATGACATCCGTTCCGGTCGGGCAACGGCGGGCATTGCGATCAATCCGGGAACACCGGTGTCTGCGATTGATGATGTGATCGGCGATCTTGATCTGGTTCTGGTCATGTCGGTCAATCCGGGTTTCAGCGGGCAGAAAT
>CAYGGB010000157.1:0-2859 GCA_964349295.1 uncultured Candidatus Peribacteria bacterium
CCCCTCGATACGAAAACGCTGCGGCGTTTTCTACTCGGGGCGATAATAGTCCGGTCGCCGAGTAACTCCGCGCAGCGGAGTTACGAGGCCCCCTTGAAAAGAGCGCTGTCATCCCGAGTAGAAATTGTCGCAACAATTTCGTACGAGGGATGACGCAAGGAATGGCTCACTGCAGCAATAATTTACCTCAGGTACAGTATCACCATGCCCCGCATCCTCTTCGCCTCCTGCGGCTCCGCCGGTCACATTGCCCCCTGTGTTGCGGTGTGGAGATCGGTGCAAAAAGCCAAGCCGGACGCGACCGCACTCTTCGTCTGTTCGACACGGAAAGAGGATGGGGAATTTCTGGAGAAAGAAGGACTGAAATTTTCAGCGTTCTCCGAACGCTCGATTCCCGCATGGAAAATCCTGTTCCTGATTCCCCGCGCGTGGTCTCTCCTTAAACATGAAAAGCCGTCCGTGATTTTTACGAAAGGCGGCGGCGTCACGCTCCCCATCGCTCTCGCAGGATGGATGAAAGGGGTTCCGGTCGTCGTGCATGAGTCAGATTCGGTTCCCGGACGGGCGACGAAACTGATTTCACGCTTCGCGAAAATTTCCATCGACGGATTCAGAACGGGAAATCCTCTACGGCCCGGAATCACCGACGGATCACGGAAGAGAGGACTGGAGATCACCGGCCTGAGCGGCTCGCGGCCGGTCCTCCTCGTCACCGGCGGAAGTCAGGGCGCACAAATTTTCAATGACGTCATTGCGCGGCACATCGATGAACTGCTTGGCTCCGTCGACATCATCCACATCACAGGAAAAGGAAAGAGCGGCGTTGAGGGACAGAAATCCGGATATTGGAAAACAGAATTCGTTCACGAAGATCTCGCTCATATCTATGCTGCAGCGGACATGGCACTGAGCCGCGCGGGATCGGGCAACATCGGCGAACTCGCCGCAAACGGCATCCCCGCAATTCTCGTCCCCATCAAAGGACTCGCACAGGACCATCAGGTGAAGAATGCCGAAGCGGCCGAGGCATCCGGGGGGTGCGTGGTTCTTGATCAACAGACGCTCGATCAGATCCTCGTCTCCACGGTTCGGCGCCTCGCAGAGGATCCGGCGTTACGTTTGGCGATGAAAGACAAAATCCGATCCCTTAATAAACCGCAATCGGCTCAAAATGTTACAAAAATCCTCTTGGCAGTTTGTGCCGAAGGTGGTGGGATGTCTTGATGCATCGGGATGACGTCAGTACCCTCGTTCGGCCTATGAAAAACCTCTACAAGTTCATCATCCCTTTATTCGCTCTCGCTTTTCTGCTCGTCAGCTGCAACAAACAGCCGGCGCCTCCGGCAGCCCCGCCTGCAGCAGCTGTTCCCTCCGCTCCAATGGCATCCCCAAAAACTCTTGAAGCACGGAAAGCATTCGACGGAGTACTCCTGACAGGAAAGCACACGGTGATCCTGCATACATCCAAAGGCGACATCACGGTGGAACTCGATGCGGATGTGGCGCCAAAGACCGTGACGAACTTCGTCATGCTTGCCAGAGGGGGTGCGTACGACGACCTGATCTTCCACCGCGTGATCCCGAATTTCATGATCCAGGGCGGAGATCCCGACGGAATGGGCACAGGCGGCGAAAGCATTTTTGGCGAGACGTTTGAAGACGAGATCAATGCGACGTCATACGGCCTCGACAAGAAAAAACTGAAAGACGAAGCCCAGGGCGAGGTGCTGCCGCCGGAACTGGAAAACCTGACGATCAAAGAGTTCTACGAACAGCAGGGATACGTCTACAACGACAAGCTCAAGTCCCTCCCGATGGTCAAAGGCAGCCTTGCCATGGCCAACCGCGGACCCAACACCAACGGCAGCCAGTTCTTCATCGTCCAGGCTCCCGAGGTTCCCTGGCTCAACGGCCGCCACACAGTCTTCGGCAAGGTGACCGCAGGCCTCGACGTGGTGGACGCGATTGTGAACGTGCCACGTGACGCGCAGGACAAGCCGACGACGCCGGTGACGTTTACGGCGGAGGTGAAGAGCTGAGGCTGTGACGCCAACGAAGCCAACGAGAGCCGATGATGCCGAGGAGAGGATTGAGAAGATTCTGAAGAATGTGAGGATTCGTAGGAATCTTCACTTTCCTCATGTTCTTCGGACTCTTTTTCTTCGGCATCTTTGGCTTCCTCGGCTTCCTCGGCTTCTTTATGATGGCTATCCATGCGCACCCGTTTCCCCCCCTCCCCGACCGGCTTTCTCCACGTGGGCAGCCTCCGCACCGCGCTGATGAATCATCTGCTCTCGAAGCAGACCAAGGGCAATTTTCTGATGCGCATTGAGGACACGGACCGCGAACGTCTGGTGCCCGGTGCCGTCGAGAACATGCTCAAGGGACTCGCGTGGGCCGGGATCGTGCCGGATGAGGGCGTGATGTTTGATGCGAACGGCGAGGTGGTCCAGAAAGGATCGCACGGTCCGTACTTCCAGTCGGAACGGCTGCCGCTGTACCGGAAATATGCCGATGAACTGGTTCAGAAGGGCCACGCGTACCCGTGCTTCTGCACTCCGGAACGCCTCCAGGAGATGCGCAAAGACCAGGAAGCACGCAAACAGGCCCCGATGTACGACCGACGCTGCCTGAGCCTCTCACAGGAGGAAATCAACACGAGGATACAAGCAGGGGAACGGCACGTGATCCGCATGAAAGCGCCGCACGAACGCACGATCACTTTCAACGACGATATCCGCGGCGATATGCGGTTCCAGGGGCATACGGTGGACGATCAGGTGCTGCTGAAAGGCGACGGATTCCCGACGTATCACCTGGCGCACGTGGTCGATGATCATCTGATGGAAACCGATCTGG
>CAYGGB010000158.1:0-2849 GCA_964349295.1 uncultured Candidatus Peribacteria bacterium
ACAGTATACAGGAATGCATTGGTGTCATCATCGTGCTTCTGTTACATTCTTTTCTATCATGAAACGCCTCTTCACTACTTTTTGTCTCGCGTTCCTGCTCGCCGCATGCGAGTCGAATGAAAATTTCTGGACCGCGGAAACATGCAACGACCGCCTGGAAGCGGACATTGAGGATTTTGAGAACCATCGGGAAAATTTCCAGAAAGCAAAAACCCAGATGGATACAGACGCGCGCAGCGGGAACACGGTGAGTGCGGAAGCCAACAAGAAGAGCGCCGAAAGCTGGAAGGAGAGCACCCGGTCTCTTCTCAAATTCGTCGACAGCAATATCGCACCTGTCTGTGAAGGAAAATTCCGGCAGGATCTTCTTGCGAAAGTCGACGATGCGCGCACGTTTGCCAATGATGACACAGCGGTGAAGCTGGCTGATGCCGAAGGGATGCCCGACGTCCGGGTGAGTGCAATCGAATCGACATTCGTCCCGTTTGAAATTGATGAGCGGGGTCAGTGCAGCGGGCCGTACCTCAATCTGGTATTCACGGTCAGCAACTACGGAGGCGACTTCCCGCGGCCGGTGGATCTGCAGACCTATACCGAGCGGGCGCAGCGCACGGCGGACGAACTCCCGTTCCTTGCGATGACCGGCGAACTGGATTTTGGGGGAGACATGAGAAAACGGGTCGATCTTGAGGTGACGGGCGCCAACGGCGGCAGGCTTCCCAGCGGAGCATCGCTCAAGATGCCTGCGAAGATAAAAGTGGACTACAACCAGACGCACGCACGCGCCAAAGGAAGCGTTGCCGGAATGGCATTCCTGAAGACCGGCAGTACAGCAGCCGCGCCGTACGAAACGGAGATCGATATACCGCTGTGGGATATCTACACCGAATCCCACATGGTGATTCAGAGCAAGGGTGAGGATGGAAAGTCGTACATCGGGGCAAAAGCGACTGTCTCGAACAGGGGCGCATCTCCGACCCCCGGTCCTATTGAGGGCAGCTTCATTATCAAAGATCTTGAAGCCAACCGGCAGGTCACCAGCTGGTCCGGCAAAACCGACGGACCCGTGTCGGGCACCGCCGATATATACGCCAAAATCCCGCATGACGGAAAATTGCCGGCAAAGATCTCGGTGTACTCCTCCATTATTCCCCTCTGTCCCGACGGCAAAGCAGGTGGCCTCGCGGATGGGGATACAAAGAACAATATCCGGACGCTGGAGCAGCGGTAGGCGGTTGATATCAGTTGATCTGCGCCGGGTCTTCTGGTTGAATAAGTCCCAATGGCGAAACCCGGATGCGGAGCAATGGCGGCAATTCTTCTCGTTTTGGCTGCGCTGGTGATCATCGGTTCCAATGAGGCCCTTGGGTACTACATGAGTCATTGCGATGAAGAAGAGCTTTTTGAATGTCTGATGAGCGGGCTGGAGGACGATGAGCCCGAACCGGAGGGGGCCGTGACCGCTACCGGAACATACTCATACAAGGATTATCCCATCACTCTCACCCTGAATATCCCTCTGGAGGGTGGCAACGTGACCGGCTCCATGACGGGTACGTGCGATGGCCGGGTCAAGGGCACATTCAGCGGCAAGCCAAACGGCGTGATCAGCGGCAAAGTGACAGGAACATGCGACCCGTTTTTTGTGAAAATACCCGCGAGCGCTGACTTCAACGGCACCGTGAACAAAACCGGCAAAGTGGTGCCGATCAGTTTCACTGGCCGGGGCGGAGGCATCACCCACGAAGGCTCGATGTCGCTCGAGTATTGATGCGTAAGCGGTACAGCTGGTGAGAATATTCACAGGATTCCGCTCGCTATTGGCGTCGGGAACCCGTACTGTCGCTGCGGTCTGATGCATTCGCATCTTTCCTTTCTCACTTCTTTCTCCCTACAGACATGGCTACAGGAACTATCAAGACGAAGACCGACAAAGGGTTCGGATTTATTTCCGTCGAAGGCTCCGCTGACGTCTTCTTCCACCACTCCGCATGCAACGGTCAGTTCGACAATCTGAACGTCGGCGAGACCGTCTCGTTCGACATCGAACAGGGACCCAAGGGCCCCAAGGCGAGCAACGTCGTCGCCGGAGGCGGGGACACGACCGTCCGATCCGAGGATGCAGGATCCGATGCAGCCGACGTGGACATGACGATGGCCGCGTAATCATTCGTCAATCAAAGAGTCCGGGTGCGTATCGCTCCCGGATTTTTTTGTGCTATCGCGAAAAAACACGGGAGGGTCGCTCCCGTGTGTGGATTTCCTGGGACCGCTTTACTTTGTCCTGTGCTTCCTCACGATGGGCGTCATTTTCTTCTTGGAGGCGTTGGCCTTGACCTCGCGGTTGCTCGGTTTGACCACGACGTCCTCGCGCATCATCCGCGATTTGATCATGCGCTCCGTGTAGGTGTCGGGGCGGATCACGCTGGCGTCGATAACGCCGGCGGCGTCCAGAACGGCTGCGCTCTGGTAAATGCACAGAACCGCAAATACGGCGGCAAGGGCATTAAAACGTGTAGAAGTGTGCTTCATACTGTTTGTGTGGAAGAAATTATCTATATTATACTAGATTTTTGAATAACTTGCAAGTGTCTTCCGGAAGACACCAAAGAATCGGTCTATACTGGCTAAAATCCTTCACCCCTTGGAATCGTGACACTTTTCCAGACAGCCATCTTTTCGGTCGTCGAGGGCATAACCGAATTCCTGCCCGTTTCCTCGACCGGTCATCTGATCCTCACGGCCCATCTTTTCGGGCTTCCGCAGACGGATGTGCAGAAGAGCTTCGAGATTGCGATCCAGCTTGGAGCGATTCTTGCGGTCGTCGTCCTCTATGCACGCACGTTGCT
>CAYGGB010000159.1:0-2844 GCA_964349295.1 uncultured Candidatus Peribacteria bacterium
GATCCAGGCGCAGCGGGATTTCTTTGGGGCACATACGTATCAGCGGGCAGACAAGACCGGGGCGTTTCATACGGAGTGGGCGAACTAATTGAGAATTGAAAATTGATAATTGAGAATATTGGGAGTAACAACAGGACGATCATTCCTTCGTTATTCTCAATTCTCAATTCTTCATTCTCAATTACTTTTATGATTTTCTCTCCACTCCCCGGCCGCCCTCTCATCACCCAGGGTTTCGGTCAAAATCCAGATATGTACGTCGCCTTTGGTATGGCAGGCCATAATGGCATCGATTTTGGAGTGCCGGAGGGAACGATCATCTACGCACCGCATGACGGCGCGATCATGGTCAAAGACGAAGGCACGCAGGGATACGGTCTCAGCGTCACGATTGATGACGGGAAACGCCGGAGCCTGCTCGCACATCTTTCTCAGGTGAAAGTGATGAACGGTCAGAACATCGCACAGGGTGATCCGGTTGGTCTGTCAGGAAAAACCGGTAACTGCACTGGTCCGCATCTGCACTGGACGTACAAGCAGGTAAAGAACGGACAGGTATTGAACAGCGACAACGGATATCAGGGGAGCATTGATGTCAGCGAAGTGACGCGTCTCTGGCTCGATCAGAGTCTGCATAACGACGCGGAGTATGCGGACACCGCGCAGGAATATCTGGGGATGACGTTTGCGGCGAATCAGTACATCAAACGAGTGATCGTTTGAGGATTTAGGTCTCAAAGATCAAGTTCAGAAAAAGACCTTAAGCCTGACTTTTGGATCCTGAAACCTGCGTCAACAGCGCCGCTCCCAGCGTCCCCGCATCCTTCCGTTCAGCAATCGCAAGTTCCGGCACCGGAGTTCCCGGCAGCATCCACTGATGAACTTCATCGGTGATCTTTTTGAGATGCGGTTTGAGTGCGCGGCCCGTGCTTCCGCCAAAGACAATGATGGAGGGATCGATCAGGTGCGTGAGACTGGTGACGAGCCACGCGACTTCGCGGAAGACTTCCGGTCGCAGGAACGCGCAGACCTCACCGTCCAGATAATCTTCCGGACGTTTCGCCGCTTCGCATCGTCTGCCCATGGCGGTACCGGAGAGGAATTGCTCGGCTTCGCCCCGCTTGTTCTTTGATGCATATGGAGGCGTCCCCGGCATCAGAAGCATGTGTCCGATCTCTCCCGCAAAGCCGTGTTCACCGTGCATCAGTCCGCCGTTGATCACGAGTCCGCCGCCCACGCCGGTTCCCATCGTGATGCCGATGACGATGGCGTGGCCTTTTGCCGCTCCAATAGCGGCCTCTGCAAGCGTAAAACACCGGCTGTCGTTCTCGACGAAGACAGGAAGCCCTGTCTCTTTTTCCAGTTTCTTCTTCAGCGGGAAATCTTCCGCGCCGGGAATGTTGGGGCAGGTCTGGATGGCTCCGTCTGTTTTCCGCACGAGGCCTGCGATGCCGAAGCCGATGGCCGTTGTGTCGGGACGGCGGATTTTCTGGATCAGTGTGACGGCGTCTTTGAATACAGCCTCAAACCCCCGGACAGACTCCGTCGGCATTTTTTCGTGCGCAAGCTCTTTCCAGCTGCCCTCTTCGTATAAAGAGATCGCGCTTTTCGTACCCCCAAGATCGAACCCGATGACAGTTTTCGGCATACTGACAGTGTATCACGCGGATGCGCGGGCAGCCTTGATTCGCGGGAGACTGCTCATTACCCTAATTCCATGAGACCCAAAGGAGAACTGGCGAATATGGCAATCATGCTGACAGCTGTCGTTGTGCCGTTTCTTGGGTTTATTCTCGCTATATATCTTGCATGGAACAGGATTCTGTTCACGAGTGATATCGTCCTGTTTCTGATTATGGCGCTGGTAACGGGGATGGGTGTCACCATCGGGTACCATCGTATGCTGACGCACCATGGATTTGATGCGCCCGCATGGCTTCGCGGCCTGTTTCTTGTTCTCGGCTGCATGGCGCTCGCCGGATCGAAACCGGATGAATGGGCGGCAACGCATATCAGGCATCACGCGCATTCCGACGAGGAAGGCGATCCGCACAGCCCGCTCGAAGGATTCTGGCATGCTCATTTCGGCTGGCTGTTTTCGCTCGATAATTTTTCGTATGCGAAAGAATACGCCCCTCATCTGCTCCAGGATCCCGTCGTTATGTTCGTGTCCAGAACATCGACACTATGGATGGCACTGGCGTTTGTGATTCCGTTTCTTATCGGTGGATGGACCGGCTTGTTGTGGGGCGGTGTTGTGCGCCTTTTCTGGACGACGCACACAACGTGGAGCGTGAATTCGATTTGTCATACGTTCGGTGACCGGGCGTTTGAAACCAATGACGAAAGCCGAAATGAATGGGTGGTCGGCCTGCTCGCGTTCGGCGAGGGTTGGCATAATAACCATCATGCCTTCCCGCAGAATGCGTTTCACGGAATGCGCTGGTGGCAGTTCGATCTTTCGGGCCTGCTCATCCGCGGTTTGGAAGCGACCGGACTCGTTTGGAACGTCCAGAGAGTTATGCCCGAGGCCGAGCATGCGCAGCGGACGCGGATGCAGGCGGTGCGCGAGAGCGTTACCGACTTGCGCCACAGTGTTCTCGGGTCGCTTGCAACCATGAGGCATGAACTCCAGGAACTCGGAAACAAAGTATTGCCGCAGGAGGTGATCACGGACGTGCAGTGGGCGCAGGCACTCGCATTTCAGCAGCAAGCCGTACGGCGTCTTGATGCCATGCGTGACGCGATCATCCGTTCAGGAAATCTCAAACGCCAGCGTATGCTCGTGTATCAGAAAGAGGCGCAGGCGATGCTGGAGCAGGCCAAGGCCAGGTGGGCCGTCAT
>CAYGGB010000160.1:0-2828 GCA_964349295.1 uncultured Candidatus Peribacteria bacterium
GCATACGGGAGGGGGCCGGGGGGACCAAGACGTCACTGCAGATCTGGTATAGAATTTCTCGTATGAAGACAGTTATTGCCGAAGTAGGGGTTTCATTGGAGATGGGTAGGGAACTTCGCGATGCAGAGGGCAATGATGTGAATCTCCCGGAGAAGCGAATTGAGGAATTGCGAATAGAATGGCGGGAACGAATGCAATCATGTGCACGCGCTTTGCAGGAATATTTTGGGGAGTCGGTCACGCTAACGCCGTATAAGATTTCGATCAGCCTTCTGTTTCCCGACGATCATCCTGCAAGTGATTACGATAATGAGACACTTCGGGAAGAGATAGCCGCTGCATGTCCCGAAATCTGGCATGTGTATCTGGACGGGGATGATGCAGACCCTTTTGGAAATGATGAAGAATATTGATCATTTCGGTCTTGCAGCTACACTGCTGCCATGCCCGTGAAGACGCTACAACTACTCAAAGATGCGGATGTCGCCGGCAAACGCGTGCTTGTGCGCGTCGATCACAATATTGACGTCGATCCCGAGGGAAAACTGAAGAACGATGAAAAAATCCGTGCGACGCTCCCGACGATTGAACATTTATTGAAGAAAGACGCACACGTGATTCTGATGACGCACGTCGGGCGTCCAAAAGGAAAAATTGAACCCCGCTATTCAACGGCGACAGTTGCCGCGCATCTGCAGACGCTTTTGAAAGGCATTACGGTCAGGCATCTCAAGCAAACCACTGGCCCCGATGTCGAAGCTGCAGCCGCATCGCTTGACGGCAAAAACATTTTGTATCTCGAGAACGTGCGTTTTGATCCGGGAGAGGAAGGCGAACCTGATGAACAGAAGCGTTTGGGAAAAAATCTCGCAGCCCTAGCAGATCTCTATGTGAATGAAGCATTCGCTTCCTGTCATGATTACGAGGAGGCGAGTACGTGCGCAATTGCACGGGTTCTTCCTGCATATGCTGGCATGCGTCTTGAAAAAGAGGTCACAATGCTCGGAAAAGTTCTGGAAAATCCTGTCCATCCCATCGTTCTGATCATGAGTGGGGCAAAGATGGAGACGAAAATTCCGGTCATCAATTATTTCCTGACAAGAGGTGACGATATTCTTCTCGGTGGCTGCATTGCCAATACCTTCATCGCCGCTCGCGGATTCGATGTCGGGGAATCAAAATTCGAGCAGGATCAGGTAGAAGAAGCACAGGAGATCATGCTGGAATCGGAGAAGAAGGGCCGTGCGGTCATTCATATCCCCCGCGACGTCATTCTGGCGTCGGAGCCGGTGGATGGAGCCGAAAAACTCTGTCTTCCGGTGGAGGACATCGAGGGCGACATGAGTATTTTCGATATCGGGAAAGTCACGGTCGAACGGTACAAAGATGCGATCATGAAGGCGAAGACGATCGTGTGGAACGGTCCTCTGGGGTTCTACGAAATCAACCGGTTTTCCCATGCGAGCAAGCGCATTGCGGAGGCCATCGCGGAAGCCACCAAAAACGGCGCAACATCAATCATCGGTGGCGGCGATACCATCGACTTCCACATCCGGTACGGGCATCCGCTCAATGCGTACACGTTTGTGAGCACGGGAGGCGGCGCGATGCTGGAGTTCATCGGCGGAAAAAAGCTGCCGGCAATTGAGGCGCTGAAACGCTAGGATGCAGGTTTCAAAGAATCAGGTCTCAGGTCCTTTGTCCTGGCATGTGAATCCTTTATCCTTTGATCCACATGCCAGACCTGAAACTTACCGTTCTCTTTCACGCTGAAGAAGAATCCTTCAGCGCTTTCGCCCGACGCATCCGCGATTCGACCGGCGAAGTTGTCGTGATTCTGGCGAGCGGGGACAACACGCATCTGCTGCAAGAAGAGGACCGCGCGCCGTTTCTGGAGGAATGCGCGAAAATCCGCTACCGGTTGCGGCTTGCGACCAAAGAGCCGATTGTCGCGGCGCGGGCACGCAAGAGCGGCATCCGGGTGATCACGCGCACAAGACAACTGCGGATACTTTTTGCGGGTAACCCCCGCAGTGCCGAAGCGCTCCGGTTTTTCTCCCCGAGCCTGTGGCGCCAACAGTGGCGGTCGCGTCTGCAGACTGTTGGATTGTTGTCGGTACCCAAAGTCCGTATCTGGGTTCTCGTTTTTCTGAGCATCGGACTTTTTCTGTTCGTGATTTTCCGGCTGCTGCCCTCGGCGAATGTGATCATGTGGCCGCGGTCAGATCTGGTCATCCAGACGATGAATATCACTCTTGTCTCCACAGGCACGACGCTCAATCTGTCGGCCCGCGTCCGCGTGCAGCCGCTGGTCAATATCCGCGTCAATGTCCGCAAATCGATCACCTTTGACGACATCAGTCCCGAATTCACCGGGACCGACGCGAGCGTCCCGATGACGGTCGTCAACCAGGCGGCGGAATCGTATTCATTCCGGGCGGGCACACGCCTGCTCAATCAGGCGGGGATGATCTTCAAGCTGAAGGAGCCGGTGACCGTTCCCGCGGGCGGCAAAGTGACCGTCCCGTCGGTTGCCGATCATCTGGATCTCTACGGGAAAATAACGGGAAAACGGGGCAATGTTCCCGCAGGTCTGCAATGGGAATTCCCAGGACTGCCGGTTCCCGAGCGCAAACTTGTCTTTGCGAGGAACGAGAAAGCTGCAGTGGGGGGAACGACGTCCGAACGGACCGTACTGCAGCAGAAAGATCTGGATGCTGCGGTCAAGCGTCTGCGGCAGGAACTTCTCGTCACCGCAAAGCAGCTTGTGGAAGAGGAGCGCCAGCTGCTCAGCGCCGACCCCAGACACGCATTGCGCTCCTGGCCAC
>CAYGGB010000161.1:0-2825 GCA_964349295.1 uncultured Candidatus Peribacteria bacterium
GGACAACGCTTGAGTTGTCACCGCAGGATGAAAATATTCCGTACGCGATGCAAATGCCCAAGGTAGGTCCCCCGGCGCCGCAAAAGCGTCCTGCAGTCCCGCAGCAACGATCAACACCTGAGATTGGCAGGAATGATCCGTGTCCGTGCGGGAGCGGGAAGAAATATAAGAAGTGCCACGGAAAGAACGCATGACAAAGTGCCCAGGAATATAAAATTCCTGGGCGTGGGAAGAGGCAGTTCATGACAGCGTCCACGTGGGCACTCGCGTGACGATTCCTGTCGCACCGGCCGCGTCGGAACAACTGACGTTGTCGTCGTCGTTCCATTCGAGCCGGACGATCTTGTCCGTGAATCGTCCTGCGGTTTCAAGAGACACGGTTTCGAGCTGTATCAGCCCGTAACGCCCGTAGTCCCGGTATTCGGGACGATAGATCCTGACGATCAATCCTGTTGCGGCCGCAATCCGCTCACCGCTGTCCGTGATGGCAACGGCAGTCAGATCTCCGGCGAGGTCGATAGCCATGGTACGCGCGGAGATGAACGAACCCATCGGATTCCACACTTTCAGTTTGCCATCTTTGCTCCATGAGATGACCCACTTGCCCGCCGGGCTGATGCTGGCGCAGGCAATGTCCTGAAAATGTGCCTCGTAGTCCCGGCCGCAACCTGGTTCCCGGAATTCCCTGGAACCGTAAAACAACTGGTTCCCCGACAAACGAATCGTGTCCATAAACATGTTCTCCTATGGGGTGGTGCTGTCGTTGTGACTGCGCCTTTCCCCGCGCAAGCCTCAGGGAGGATTCCGCAGGAAAAGGCAGATTTGAAGGAACGGCCGGTCATTGTGAATTGATATAAAATATACGTCAACTAAACACTCACGTGCATATGGCATACATGTCTTGCGCCCCACGAAGTCCCTGAAAATGATTGGCCATTCAAAATTCCCCGGAATCACAGTGATTCCGGGGGTGGGGAGGAGAACGATTCGGTTCAGAACTTCACGTGGATCACTTCGGTTTTTTTGTCGGCGTCTGTCGCCGTTATGCCGTCAGCGGTGCATTGCAGATGAGTGATGGAAAGACTGATTGGGAAGCTGCACATAAGCACAGCCGACCCATAGTCGCCATGCCAGCCGTCAGCCATTCGGAAGCAATGCACAGTATGCTCGGTCGCAACCAGCACGGCTGTCTGTGAGTCGGGCACGGCGATCGCTCGCACGTCCTCAACTTTGTACTCCTTGGGAGCACGGGAAGACCATTTCTGATCATTGTGCTTCCAAAGTTTCAGGAGACCCTCCTTGTCGAGGGACAAAACGAAGCGTTCGTTCGGTGACATCACCGCCATGATGATGTCGTAATGGTGGGCTTCGTACCAGTAGCCTGATGAGTATCCCTTCAGTTCGTGGTCATCCTTGAACAGATGTTTTCCTTCGAAGCGGATGCTGCCCATGTGTGAATCCCTTTCGTGGTTAAGTTCTCCCCTCCCACCGCATTCCTCACAAAGAAAGCGATAGGAAGGGGGATTTGATGACAAAGAGCAAGAAGGGATTATTTTACATAAACAGAGTTCTGTCAATTGGCGAATGTAACAGTCGCTGCCCGCTAACGTCATAAGGACATATGTTCGTTCCCAATGCCCATCATCGCGAGCGGTCCACGGGGATCGCCATGTTCCTGTTCTGGCTGAGCGTGGTTGCGATCCCGGCACTGGCCTTGGGCGTGCACTGAGAGATGTTGCTATCATGGCTCTCTCATGAGCATGTCTGCCGGAGCAATCCTCGGCCACCGTCCCCAGCTTCTCGCGCTGGAGCAGGATCTTGCACAGGACAACGTTGCGCATGCGTACATTTTTTCGGGTGCGCGGCATCTGGGAAAGTTTACGGTTGCGAAATGGTTCGCGCGGAAGCTTCTCTGTCACAATCACAATGAGCAGGAATGCGCCGCGATAGGGGATCAGATGGATCGTCTTCTGCATCCGGATCTTCTCGTGATTGACCGGCTGTGGATGGAAGACGTGAGTGATGATCTTGCGGTCATCGCGCAGTCATCGAACATCCAGCAGCAGCATCGTGTGAAAGCCAAAGCGAAAACGGACACGATCAGTATCGACGACATCCGGTCGCTGCAGGAGCGTATGCACGACGTGAGCGGCGGGTTCCGGTGCTGCCTCATCCGTTCGGTGGAGCGGATGCAGGATGCGGCGGTGAGCGCGCTTCTCAAGATTCTCGAAGAACCGCCGCCAGGATTCGTTTTTCTCCTCACAACACAGTCGCTCCCACTACTACTTCCGACGATCATCTCCCGCTCGCGCGTGCTGCATTTCTCGCGTCTTCCGGATGACGAACTGACGCCGTTGTTCGCGGGAGTATCCGACGATGAACGGCAGTTTCTTCTCCGTGTCGCGCAGGGGGCGCCCGGTGTCGTCAAAAATCTCCGCGACAATCCCGATCATCTGCGCGTCGAACGGCAGATCTATTCCAACGCGCTTGCGTTCTGGCACAGTCGCTCTCCGGTCGAGCGTCTGGGTCTTCTGGCGCCGCTGCATGAGCGGTCGGAGGAGGCCGATAAGCTTCTGCTGCATCTTTCACTCGCGTTTAGGGAGGAGAGCACGGAGTTGCCGCCGGGGAATGTCCGTTATCTCACAGAGTTCTGCAGGACTCTGGAGACGAATGTGAACAGGCAGCTGCTGGCGCAGCAGTTTGTATTGGCGCTGGCGTAGGGGCACGGCATGCCGTGCCCCTACGCACACCGCGCCCACACCGTAGGGGCGTTGCATGCAACGCCCCTACGGTGGCTTTCCCCTGCGAAAACCCTGCATTCTATC
>CAYGGB010000162.1:0-2812 GCA_964349295.1 uncultured Candidatus Peribacteria bacterium
GTATGAACTTCACTGACCGCATGATGCACAGTGGGGGGTCCGAACTGATGGTCATTGTCGAAAGCGTCGAGCTCACGGTGATTTCCCCGCGGTCCATCGGGACCGACACCGCCGGTTACAAGAAAACGTTCGCGGGTGACTGCATTGATCATCGTGTTCGGGGGAAGGGATCATCCGTATGTATACGACTATGTATCCGCAATAAACAGCCCTTCAGTGGATGAAAGTCCCATGAAGTCTGATCATGGCTTCTGCACAATAAAATATTGATGCCCCAAAAACTCGCGTCTTTTCCGGGAAATGTTCATTCGTACGGCTTATCCGATCACATCCAGATCTTTGTGTTTGCGAAGCTCGATGAAGGTGATGGTCCAGACAGCTTCGCGGAACACATGCAGATACCCGAAAAAGTAGCTGGCGACACCGATCAGTGCGGCTGCAACGATGCCGGCAATGATCCAGGTGAGGGCGGCGGAGAGAAACGTTCCCAACAGGAAGGTGATACCGAAGATGATACCGGGGATCACGAGGATGATGAGTGTGTTCAGGAAGATGCGCAGCGAGATCACGAGCAGGAGCAGCAGCAGGAACATCACTTGTCCCAGATAACTCACCACTAGCTTGAAACTCTGTCCCATCGCCACAAAAATCCCCGTTTTCTCGATGACGATTGACGGCTGGGCGAAACTGAAGAAAAATTTCAGGACATTGGAGAGTATCCAGAACAGCACAACGAGACCCACCATCAGCCATTTCACCTCGCCCGGGATGTAGCGGAGAATCACCGAGCAGATGGTGACAACCATGGGGAGTCCTCCGAGGATCAGGAATTCATGAATCGCGAAAATAGGAAAGAAATTGTAGAGTGCCAGCACCAGGCCGCCCTGCATCTTTTCGCCGTTGTGGGATTTCGCCGCCAGACCGATGATCGCTCCCAGGCACAGGTGCGGAGCGAACCATTCGATGACGAGCAGGAGCATAAAAGTCAGGATAATCGTGAAAAATGCCCACGGAGCGACGTTTTGCTGAAGCCATATGGCATCGTCGAAAAATCCGACCTGTTCTCCCGATATAAAATACGAATAGCCAAAATAGACCTGGTAGCAGATGAGTTTGAGTGCAAAAAGCGTTTCAAGAAACGAGCATGCATAGCCCCAGCGGCGCAGGGACTTTTCGCGCCGGGTGATGGCCCAGGCTTCGGCGATGATCTCTCGAGGGGTCATGCGGAAGAATTATGAATTAAGAATTAGGAATTAAGAAGGAATAAAGAATGCCATTTGTCATAATTCATAATTCTTTCTTCTTAATTCTCGTTGGGAATGGGGATCAGATTCTGGAGCGGAACGTAGGTGTAATCGGTTCCGAGAATGACGATGACGGATCCTGATCCTTGTTTTTCCGGCACGATGTCAGCCGGGAATGGACTGCCGGGAATCTGCAGAAGAGAGGAGAAGAATTTTGCGAGACTTTCGTCGGCTTCGGAATGCGCGCTGACGACAGACGTGTCGAGCTTGAGCGGATTTTTCCGGTCGTCGGATGCGTTATCGGATGTGACTTCCTCAAATCCATATCTCGTCAGTTCATTGGCGAGCGTGCGGCCCATGCCGGTTTTAGCGCCGGCGTTGAGGACGGTGATCCGTGGTTTACTCAGGAGAAGCGCCCGGTTCTGGAATGTCAGATGCACGAACGCCTGAATCTGTTTCCAGGTGACAGGATACTGCGGAATGGAGAAGGGGAGCAGCACGGATGCGCCGTCGAACTGATCGCGCGGAGGCGTGTACAAAAATCCACCCGGTGACACGAACGGCGTATCGATGCCGGTTTCGATATTGAGTGTCTCGCTCAGCATGTTCTTGCGGTCGATGCTTTCGCCGAGTTTGGCGAGCCCGAGGATTTCGGGGTAATTCATCGTCGTTTCCACGTGTTCCGAGAGAATCTGGAGCAGGGACGAGATTTTGCCGGGACTGCCCGCGATACCCTCCTGTCTGGCCTTTTCGCTCAGTGCCTGCAGGAGCTGCTGCTGGCGCGCCGACCGCCCGAAGTCGCTGGTGGTATGGCGACTGCGTGCGTATTTAAGCGCTGTCTCCCCATCCAGATGCTGCAGACCTTTGCGGATCTCGAATGTCTCAAACGTGTAGTTGGCTCCCGGATATTCGATGTCGACGATATCGTACGGAACGTCCAGGTCCACACCCCCGAGCGTATTCACACCGTCCACGAACGCCGTGAAGTCCACTTTGACGACGTGATGGATCTGGATGCCCATTTTCCGGCCCACTTCGGCGGTCAGTTCCTTCAATGATGCCATCGAGGCCTCTTTTTCGGGCATGCCCTCGCGCTTCAACTTGTACTTGTAGTTGCGGTAGAGCTCGTTGATCCTGCCCTTGCCCATCTTTTCCGAATTCAGGACATAGAGGTCGCGTGGAAGCGAGATCATCACCACACTTTTTGTTTTCCAGGGGTCCAGACTCGCGACCATCATCGAATCGGTCAGATCAACACCATCATGATCCTTGTCGCCGGCTCCGAGGAGCAGGATGTTCGTAAAACCACTCTCGTCCTTCGGCAGATCCGCACCCGCAACCGAGAGAAAACTGTGAATCGTCAGGATCCGCAGCGACACAAGCGCTTTGACCGTTCCGGCGAGCAGGAGCACCCCCAGCAACACCGACACCAGAATGACCATGAACCGTTTGAGCACGTGTACGCGATGGGTTTTTATCTCCTCTTCCTCTTTGCGTGTTTTCCAGGAGCTGTACATCGCAAAAACCAATGCCCCCGCCCTGAGAAAATACGGAGCAGTGGCTATGAG
>CAYGGB010000163.1:0-2791 GCA_964349295.1 uncultured Candidatus Peribacteria bacterium
CCGAAAAACATGCACAAACAACTACAAAACAACCCACATCCCCCTCTCCTTCGAGGAGAGGGGTTAGGGGAGAGGCCCATTGACGATCACAAACTCACCTTTCTCCACGACGTTCCCTTTTTCGCTTCGCTCACAACCTCTGCTTCGCCCCCTTCAACTGCGCCTCAATCGCTGTCGAGAGATCTTCAATCGTCGCAGGAATCTGCTGACCGTTCACAAAGAATGTCGGCGTCCCCTGCACCCCCATCGCAATGCCCTGATCGTATTCAGCCATGATCGCTTTGGCTTTGATGTGCGAGCGCATGCAACGCGAGAAGACGTCCTGATCAGACACCAATGTGCTTCCCCAGTCCGCAGCGCTGCCCCGTGTGAGCTCGGGCTGTTTCTCAAATGCCAGATCGACATATTCCCAGAATTTCCCCTGATCGGCGGCACATTCGGCGGCCTCGGAGAGTTCCATTGTGTAGCGGTGAATCGACCGGAGCGGGAAGAAGTAGAAATCGTAGCGGATCTGATTTCCGTACTTCGCAACAAGCGGCTTCACCAGCGTTTCATTCGCAGCGCGGCATGCAGGACATTCAAGATCGGCATACTCTGCAACCTGGACGACCGATGACGAATTCCCTTTCGGTGTCTTGGACGATTCGGGAGAGATGCCGGTGGTGTCGACACAGGCAGCGAGGAGAAGGGTAAAGATTCCGATGGTGAGGAGGCGCTTCATATGCGGCCACTCTAGCAAAGTGCCGCAGGATTCCAAAGAGTCCAAAGATTCCAAGGACAAGTTGGCTAAGGAATGGATTCTTTGATGATTTTAACTTCCACCCGGCTCGCTCACCCTTGCCAGCTGGTCCTCGGACTCCTTGGAATCCTCGGACTCTTTCCCCCGTGCAATCTTTAACTTCCTCCATTGCGGGGCGTATACTTCACGCGATGTCTCTCTACCGCACCTACCGGCCGAAAACCTTCACGGACGTCGTCGGACAGGACCACATCGTGACGACGATTGAGAATGCAGTTGTGCAGGGAAAACTGAGCCACGCGTACCTTTTTGCGGGAACGCGCGGGACAGGAAAGACATCGGTCGCAAGAATCCTCGCAAAAGAAATGCTCACGCAGGGCATCACGGATGGAAAACTGGCCGGACAGATAAAGACTGCAGTGGATGACGGGTCGCTCACAGACCTTGTGGAAATCGATGCGGCGAGCAATACCGGAGTGGACAACATTCGCGATCTGATCGAAAAAATCCAGTTCACACCGGTTGCGGCGGCGGCGAAGGTCTACATCATCGACGAGGTTCATATGTTGTCGAAAGGAGCGTTCAACGCGCTTTTGAAGACCATCGAGGAACCACCGTCCTACGCGTACTTCATTCTCGCGACCACCGAACTCCAGAAAATCCCGGCCACGATCCAGTCACGCTGCCAGCGATTCGCCTTCCGGCAGGTCCCGGAGGAGGACATCATTCGACGACTGCAGTTCATTGCCGATCAGGAGAAGATCACCGTCGACCGACCGGCCTTGCGCGCAATCGCTCATCATGCTGATGGCGCCGTCCGCGATGCAATCTCGTTGCTCGATCAATTGCGGTCGCTCCCGAAGATCGGCATTGAGGATGTGAAGGAGAGGACAGGTGAGAGCGGACATGAGGTGACTGAGCAGATCGTCGCAGCGATCGAAGCCCGCGATCAGCAATCGCTCCTCGCGCTCGTCCGGAAGATGGAAAGTACGGGAACATCGCTCGAAACCGTCGTCCGTGCCCTCCTCACCAGCGTCCGTATAGCGCTGCACGAAGCCATTGATGCGAAACAGCCGATCGCGCAGCACACGCACACGCTCACCATACTCCTCGACGCCCTGCGCGACATGCGCATTGCCCCGGTGCCGGGCCTCGTCCTCGAAGCCGCACTTCTGTCACTCTGCATGGATCCTGCAGAGACTCCTGCTGAAACGTCTTCGCGCTTCTTCAGCAAAAAAACATCCGCCCCTGAACCAATCATCAAAAACCCTATCCCAGCCGCAACCTCCGTTTCACGCCCACCAAAAAAGACCGAATCGACCGTCACTCCAAACCCCAACCCCAACCCCAATCCTAACCCTAACCCTAATCCTACCGTCGTCGAAGCCCCCTCCCTCACCATCCTCACCATCCGCGACCACTGGCCCCAGATCGTCCGCGATCTGAGCCCCGCATCGCTCAAAATGTCGATCAAGAACAGCCATGTCCACGCATTGAACGGACTGAAACTGACTCTGGCGTTCGCATCAGGATTTCACCGGGATAAAGTCGCCAAAACCGATGCGCTGCGCACCGTGGAAGACGCGCTCGAAAAGATCTTCAAGCACCATATCATTGTCGACTGCGTGCTGGAGGAAGAAAACCAGATACCGGGAGGGCCGGATAAGGAGATGGTGAATTTGGCGGAGGCGGCGGCGGAGGTGTTTTAATTGAAAATTGAGAATTGATAATTGAGAATATTGGAAGCAGCACATGGACGATCATTCCCCCGTTATTCTCAATTCTTCATTCTCAATTCTCAATTTCCCATGGACCCCCGCCAATCCAAATCCGACCTCCGCACCGCCATCTCCTCCCGCCTCAAAGGGATGGCACCCTCAGCCCGTGCCGCCGAAAGCCGTTCTCTCTGCAAAAGAATTCTCCAGTTGATACCAAAGGAGCCATCAGCCATCTGCGCCTTCTTCCCAATGGGCGACGAAGTGGATATCCGCAGTCTGCTCACAGACATTCCGGCGCGGGGTCACTCGCTCTATCTTCCCCGGAAGGAAGGAC
>CAYGGB010000164.1:0-948 GCA_964349295.1 uncultured Candidatus Peribacteria bacterium
AATTATTCAACACAATTTACCCTCCCCTGGGGTTTTCCCCATCCCTCTGCCTTGTCCAAGCCTCTTTCCATCCGTAAGATCATTCGGCTTTTCACCCAGCCAATTCTCTTGTGTCCAAGGACGTCATAGAACTCACCGGCGTTGTGGAAGAGTGCTTCCCCAATGCAACGTTCCGCGTTCGTGTCACAAGTGAACAGGCTCTGGGCCACACGCTCCACTGCCATCTCGCAGGGCGCATGCGCGTCAATCGTGTCCGCATTCTCCCCGGTGACAAAGTGAAGCTCGAAATGACGCCGTACGATCTTAGTAAAGGAAGGATCGTCTATCGGTTCTCCCCAAACTCCGCTCCTCTGGGAACGTCGCCCGCCGCAGTCACGCCATCCACTCCCGTCCAACCCGCCACTCCCCCGACCGCTCAATGAAAGTCCGACCGTCCTGCAAGGCTATGTGCAAGAACTGCCGTCTCGTCATCCGACGCAACGGCAAGGGCAAGCGCGTGCGCCGGATCGTCTGCAAGAATCCAAAGCATAAGCAGAGACAGGGTTAGCCCTGGCCCTCATCCGGCGGCGCGACGCCGCCACCTTCTCCCGCGGGGAGAAGGGCCTAACCACCTTCGTTACCACACTCTCATGCTCCGTATCTCCGGCGTCGTCCTCCCCGGCCAGAAACGTCTCGAAATCGCTCTCACGGCGATCAAGGGCATCGGACGTTCACTCGCGCGGAAAATCCTCACCGAGCTCAGCATCAGTTTTGATGCCAAGCCCGATGCGCTCAGCGAGACCGATCAGGCCCGCATCCGCTCGCGCGTCGAGAAAGAGCTAACAGAAGGCGAACTGAGCCGCAAAGTTTCACTCGACATCAAGCGACTGCAGGACATCGGGACCTGGCGCGGATACAGGCATCGGCGCAAGCTCCCCGCCCGCGGTCAGAGTTCCCGCCGCAATGCGC
>CAYGGB010000164.1:958-1256 GCA_964349295.1 uncultured Candidatus Peribacteria bacterium
GAAGAAGACGGGATTGTCGGGTCGCACGGTGCTGACCAAGACGTAAAAATTATCCGCGGGCGATTCACGAATCACCCCTACCAATCACCATTCCGAAAAAATTATGGCCGACGAGAAGAAAACACCATCGGTTCTGGAGCAGGCTCTGGCCGGGGGCGATCCTGTGCTTGCAACACCCGATGCTGCTGCGGGAAAGCCGACAAAGAAAAAGAAGATCAAGCGTGCGATCACCAAGGCGCGCGTTTGCATCCATGCCGGTGAGAACAACACGATCGTCTCACTCACAGATCTTGAAGGA
>CAYGGB010000164.1:1266-2781 GCA_964349295.1 uncultured Candidatus Peribacteria bacterium
CGGTTGGTCCAGCAGCGGCGCTGCCGGATTCAAAGGCGCGAGAAAGTCGACTCCGTACGCATCCAAGGTCGCTGCCGAGACTGCAGCCGGAAAAGTGAAGCCGTACGGCATCGAAACGGTCACGGTCGAGATCAAGGGTCTCGGGCCGGGACGCGAACAGTCGATCCGTGGACTCCAGGCGGCAGGACTCAATATCGACGCCATCATCGACGTGACGCCTATTGCGCATGGCGGATGCCGGGCGCCGGGACGCCGCCGCGTATAGCCCTCATCCGGCGGCGCGACGCCGCCACCTTCTCCCGTTGCGACGGGAGAAGGGCCCAACCACCTCCATCACCTCACCATCCCTATGAAGTACAACGGACCCAAAGCGAAGAAGTGCCGCCGACATGGCGTCAACCTTTACGGCAGCGACAAATACGACAAGATTCTTCAGCGCAAGCCGAACGGTCCGGGCAAGGATCCCAAGGATCAGGAGCCGAGATTGTCGGAATACGGTAAGCAGCTCAAAGAGAAGCAGAAGGCCCGTGACATGTACGGCCTGACCGAGCGTCAGTTCCGCCGCATGTATGACAGTGCCACCAAGGTTCCGGGACAGACCGGCGACGCACTCAAGCAGATGCTCGAGCGGCGTCTCGACAACGTCGTCTATCGCGCAGGGTTCTCCATGACCCGCATTCAGTCGCGCCAGTTTGTCGGACACGGCCACTTTTACGTCGACGGCATCCGCGTGACCATCCCATCCTTCCAGGTGAAGCCGGGACAGGTGATCACGGTTCGTCCGCAGTCCAAGGGTTCGCCGATTTTCGTTCCCATCCATGCATCGCACGCAAAATATCTGCCTCCGTCCTGGATGAAGGTCGATCCCAAGGCCATGCGTATTGAGGTGACAGGCACCCCCGCCCCCGACGATGCGGAACGCGCTGTGGAGATGCGGCAGATCATCGAGTTCTACTCACGGAATTAATTAATATTGCAGGTCGAAGACCTGCGTTGGTCCCTTTCCCATCATTCGTATGCACATCATCCAAGAGGATATCGGACTCCCCACGTTCACGATGAATCCCGTGAAAAAAGGGGATTCGAACCACGTGATTTTTGTCATCGGACCGCTGCCTCCCGGCTATGGCATGACCCTCGGCAACGGAATGCGCCGCGTTCTGCTGTCGAGTCTTCCCGGTGCTGCGGTCACGTCGATGCGCATTGCCGGCGTCCAGCACGAATACACGGCTCTCAAGGGCGTCCGTGAGTCGTTCCTCGACATCGGACTCAACCTCAAGCTCCTGCAGCTGCGCAAGCACAGCAAGGATCCCGAGGTGATCACGCTTGAGGCAAAAGGCCCCAAGACCGTCACGGCCAGGGATCTGACGGTAAGTTCGGACATCGAGGTCATCAATCCTGATCTCGAAATCCTCACGCTCGAAAAAGGCGCGTCCGTCGAAATGCAACTGACGGTCGAAAAGGGCGTCGGGTACGTTTCGGCCCAGGAGCGCAACAAGAAGCAGAACGAGCCGG
>CAYGGB010000165.1:0-2758 GCA_964349295.1 uncultured Candidatus Peribacteria bacterium
GTATTGCCCTGCGGGAGATACAGAGCATAATCCGCGGCTGGAGGAGGAGCTGAGGAAGACGATGAAGCAGGAGCGGAAGAGGCAGATGTCGAGACCGCAGACGCTGAGGCGGCGCTGGCGCTGGCGCTGGTGGCAGAAGCAGAGGCACTTGCCGCAGAAGCGGAAGCGGTACTGGCACTTGTTGCAGAAGCGGATGTGGCACTCGCACTTGCTGTTGAGGCAGAAACACTTGTGGCGGAAGCAGAAGCAGTACTGACACTTGCTGCAGAAGCCGATACAGCGCTGTTGCTCACGCTCGCATTGCTTGCAGCAGAGACGGTCGTCACCACAGGCGCCGCAACAAAATAAAACTGGCTGCCATCGCCAATCTGCAGCGCCTGCTCTGCGCGGATTTTATCGAGCGCATCCATATAATTCTGATACGCGACCAGTTTCTCGTCAGCGGTGAGCTGCTTAATACCGACGGTCGTGTTGGTGACGCCGGACTCCGGCTGCAGATTCAATGCTGTTTTGCAGGGTGAAGATTCCCAGGAATCGGCAATGGCACCGACACACGGGTTGGCTGCAATACCGTCTGCCGGAGATGTGACGAAATCTTTCAGCCACGGCATTGCGTTCAGATCCGCATCCGTGAGCTGGTCATAGGACGGGACAAATGTTGATGGAACAAATTCTTTCGTGGACGGATCCCATGTCAGCACAGGAGTGGGAACTGCGATCTCCGCGTCCTCCGGTCCATCCGGCGGCATGCCGACATCGGGAACATTCACCTCCGTAAAAATATCCTCCTGCGGCTCGACGATCATGTCGGATACCGAGGGATCCTCGCTGAACGCCAATCCACCGAATTTCTCGATAAATCCAAAAATCTTAGCGGGCTGACTGGCTGTGACCGTATTGAGTTTTACAATAATAAAACCGCCTTCCGCACTCAACTGGAATTCAAGACCGTTCACGATCACAGGAGAAGGGACGAATGAAGAATTGTTATACGACGGATCTGAGGGCAGGAGTTCTTGTCCCTCAATAAAAACGTGGCCACAGCCTTCACTAAGCGTGATATACATGTTTCCTTCGACAGATACATTCTCTCCATTCTTGATCTCGACAAGGACGATTGAGCCGTCTTCATTTTTCGCGCTCTGCTTTACGATGCATGCGGCCTCGTCGGCGATACTCTGCTCCGTCGACTGCTGCTGTTCCTCCTGTACGGTCGTCACGTCTTTTGCAGGATCGGCCGTCGGTACGGATATCGTGTCTGATCCCGCTGAAGGATGTGTTGACACCGGCTGATCCTGTTCGCAATACAGACCGAACCAGGAACAGGACAGCGAAACATCAGCGGAAGGATTCACTTCACTCTCCCCGAAGATCGAGGGAAGCCAGTCATTGAGAAGTCCGGCGGTCACGCGCACAGAATTTCCACCGACAATCGTCGCGATGAATGCGAGGGCGACAACGGTCGTGTTGAGATGGAACCGGGGCTTCTTTTTTGTTGCCATACGTGTGTGTGGAAATTAACTCACCATTATACAATTTTTGGCGGTTTTTCGCAATTTTTTGGGTCCAGCTGCTACCATAGAGTCATCGTGGAGCTACTTCTGCCGCTATTGGCCATTATGGCGTGCATTTCGCCCCTGCTGACGCTCGCGTGGCTGTGGCAGGTGAAAGAATGGCGGTGGGACAGGATGAAGGAACATCTGCGACGGGAAGGGTTTTTCACGCTCTGGGGAGTGATGAGACCTGTGATCGTAGGGGTGTTCCTGTTGATGAACATTGTTGGATGGTGGGATGGCCTGATCGCTGAATGGTTGAATGGAAAAATGGTTGTTGGCGGATGCCTGCTGGTTCTTGCAGGACTGACCAGTGCGCAGATCGGAATGAGAAAACAGCGGCGGCCGGTGCCGACGAAAAAAGCGATAACGGTGACGGGAACGGCGGGCATCCTCACGATCATCGCGTCTGTTTCACTTCATCTGATGGAATGGGATGCGGCGCTCCCGGTCATTGTCCTGCTGCAACCGCTCATGCTCATGATCGCGTGGATGCTCTGGTATCCGGTGGATGCGCTGCTGAAGCAACGGATCATCGCGCAAGCGCGGCGTCTGCGGGAGGCACATCCGGATCTGACGGTCATCGGCGTTACAGGAAGTGTGGGGAAGACGACGACGAAAGAACTGCTCGCATGCGTGCTAGCCGATCTTCATCCGGCGGTGACGCCCGCGCATGTGAATACGGAGATTGGCGTCGCTCAATGGTTGATTGGACAGTTGCGGATTTCGGATTACGGATTGCGGAGCGATCCTCTGCTTCCGAAATCCGTAATCCATAATCCGAAATTCGTCGTTGTCGAAATGGGCGCGTACCGGATCGGTGAAATCGCGACAATGTGTTCATTCGCAAAACCAACCATCGGCGTTGTCACGCATGTGGGAACGCAGCACATCGCACTGTTTGGATCGCAGGAAAATCTGTTCCTCGCGAAATCCGAACTCATCACGTCACTGCCCGGAACCGGCAGGGCGTACCTGAACGGAGACAATGATCTGTGCCGGAAGATCGCAACCGTGAGCCCGTGTCCGGTCACGATTGTCGGCACCGGCGGACAGTGCGATGTGGAGGCGTTTGATATTGAAGAAACGCCGCGCGGTATCCGGTTCCGTATCCGCGACGTGATCTTTGACGTGCCGCTCCACGGAACGCATAACGTGACGAACATCTTGCTCGCGATAGCCGTCGGTCTACAGATGGGACTCAC
>CAYGGB010000166.1:0-541 GCA_964349295.1 uncultured Candidatus Peribacteria bacterium
CCGTCTGTCTATACTGGGTCATTCCATTTATGGGGAATTCCGAACCTCCAGGAACGTCCATTCACGATTCGCTCCAGGCCATCCGCGAGGCCATATGGTCGCGGAGACCGGTTTTGGGCGAGATCATGCGCAAACATGGCGATATGGCCCTTTTTGATTACGCGAAAGATTTCATGGATGTGAACGATGCCGCGGTGCTCGATCCCTACAAGCCCGAGCTGATCGATACGCTGTGCGAACTGATCGGGCAGCGCCTGGGAGACGACGTCGCGGCGCGGGTGAAAAAGCAGCTCAAGAAATTTGCACTCGTCTCCACGGCCGATCACCATTCGACGATCGATCATCCGTTCTGGGTGAATGCCAATATCATCTCCGCACTCCCGTTTCTGGAGAAGCCGCAGGACGACGTATTCTCGTTGATTGTTTTGTCCTTCGCGAGCGTGTCGCTCAACAACGCGTCCGGATTTGCGCGCGGGATTCTCTTTCATGGCGGCATGGGCAACAGCAGCAACCTCATCCGTCTTCCGGTGCTGCCCGACAA
>CAYGGB010000166.1:551-2751 GCA_964349295.1 uncultured Candidatus Peribacteria bacterium
CTCCTTCGGTTAAGAAGAATGTTTCGGCAACAACGTCTACAGCAGCCGGGCTTTCACACGCGAGGATCTCGACCGTGCCGAGCAGACGCTGGCCGAAAAAGAAAAGAGCGGCGAGATCGCGCCCGTGCGCCGTGCGGGCATCAGCGGATTTCTGGAAGAGTACTACGGCGCGCCCGATGTTCTTGCGGCACCGGACCTGTCGTCCCAGATCACCAAGATCAATTACCGTTTCTGGCCGAAACTCTTCCATGCCGCCAAAGGAGAGGCTCCAGGCCGTCCGATGCTTGATCTGATCTATCTGGAAATCGAGACACTCGTGACGGAGCTTCTGCTCAGGCGCCACCTGAATGACAATACACTCATCAACCGATTTCTGTTTAGTGAAGACTACCGTCGTCTGAATCTTGAGCACTTTGACGGCATCGCGGGCGCATTCTCCAAAGCGAAAGGTTGGGGGACGTACATGTTCTGGGCGATCGACAAGAATCTGCATCGCGTGCGTCTGGAGCTGGAGGGCAACCGGCTTGTCTCGAAGGAGCAGCCCGATCTCTCCGTTGACTTCACGCCCGAGGCGATTGCAAAGGCGTTGAAGGAGAAGCGGATTTATCCGGCAATGCTCCTCTGTTACGTGATGGTCTCGCTCTACTACGGTATGAAATGCCTCGGCGGCTTCTGTCAGGTGCACGACCTGACCGTCACCAAAGAAGCCTGGGAGAAAATTTTGCGGAAAGTCGGTGAGAAAAAAGAAGCCGACGCGCTCGGGCCGATTCAGACCAAGGAACTTGGCGGTGATGGAATGGTGCTCTCGTACTCGCGCTCGGCATCCGGAGACGAAATGTTCCCGGCAACCGGAATCGACATGTACCTGAGTGAAAAAGATACTGGCGTCGAAAAGTACCTGCAGCGTTCCAAGACGGTGACGATGCAGGAGATGATGAATCCGATGCTCCCGGAGATGTACACCGTGCTGTATTCGGCCGATGAGCGGAAACCGGAGCTGTTGAAGGTGACGCCGGAGCAAGTTCTGCGGGAGACGGGATTGCAGGAGAAACTGCTTGCAGAGGCCAAGAGGTGAGGTTTTGGGAGATTGACTTAATTGACTTTAAATGGTATTTTAATAATTAGTGATTTTACGGTCAGAATGAAATCACGAAAGGGCTCTTTTCACAGCATCGGCTGATGGAAAGTATGCAAACAACACAGTTTCTGACGAACAAGGAGTTGGAAGATGTTCATGCACCCGGCACTTCGCGGTCTCGAGCCCCAAGTCGCCCTGTCCATTGTGTCGATGATTCTGCAGGTCCCTCGCCAATCCACGAAGGAGCAAGCGATCGACAAGCTGATCATCGAGTGGTCCGAGGCCAAAAAGTGGCCATGGACCCAGGATAAGTATGGGAACATTGTCACCAAGGTCCCGGCGGCACCTGGCTACGAGAACGCACCGACGACCGCCTGGCAGTGGCATAAGGACATGGTGTACACGCCCAAAGATCCCGTGCTCATCAACACTCCCATCGACGTGGAAGTTGTCGATGGGTTTCTCCAGAGTGTTGGCCAGTCCCGCACCATCGGATTGGACAACTCGGCTGGCGGTGCGGTCATCTGGGACGTGGCCCTGACCTGTGCCAAGCGCGGCCCCATGGAAATCATCGCTACCTCCGATGAGGAGGATGGCATGACCGGAGCCGAAGGCTTCGATCCGGCCTTCCACAAGTTGAAGGCGCGGACGCTCATTAACCTGGACACGCCCGAAGGCGGCAAGTTGGCTATCGAATCTGCAGGGATGCAGTATCTCGAAAGCCAACTCAAGCTCGCGGCCGTGCGTGTCTCCGGACCTGCCGTGCGGCTGGTTCTCGGGAACCTCGAGGGCGGTCACAGCGGTGACCACGTCGGACTCAACAGGGGCAACGCCATCAAGCTGATGGCGGAACTCCTGCTGCTGATGCGCCCCGACATTCGCATCGTTGAGTTCACGAGCAACGGCGCGGGCAACGCGATCCCAACCGAGGCGCAGGCAACCGTCTGGAACGAAGGATATGACTGGGAAGTCGATCTGAAAAATCTGGTGGAAATGGCTCGCAAGGAGCTCAGGCGTCCCGAGATCATTTTCACCATCGAGCAGGTCACCGTCAATCGGCCGGCCTTCACCGCCGGATCGTCGCGGAAACTGCTCGATCTGATCGCCTCTCTTCCGGACGGA
>CAYGGB010000167.1:0-2738 GCA_964349295.1 uncultured Candidatus Peribacteria bacterium
GAGAAAGGATAGTCAGGCCAATTAATCCTTTGAACCCGGCAGTGTTTGGAAAGAATGAAAAAGGTCTCTGGCATTCGACCTATAGAATTCCGGCAAAGGATTCGATACCAGAAGCCCCCACATGGGAGGAGAGTATTCATGTGCCGGCGGAATATGGTGCTCAGCTTATCGGAGATGATGGAAAATCGTATGGCCGGATCTATCAACTCACGATACAGCAATGCATGGCCATGCAGGGAATCAAAGGTGATCCCAACTCCAAAGAAGTCAAAGATCTCCTGCATACTATTTTCCAGTTTGGATCCGGCAGTCTTGTACAGGAGTATCATTTGCCCTCTGCAGACGGAAAAACAACAGACAGCTACGTGAAGATGGCTGGGATTGGTGATTATATAGCGGGAGGAGATACATTGTTTACGAACACTCCGGAAGTGGAACAATTCGATTTTGCAAAAGGCTTCAAAGAACTGACGGATTTCCGCATGCGCATCGGCAGTGACGAGTTCATGGAATTCTGGAAAGGCAGAAAACTTCCGAATCTGAAGCTTCTTCTTCCGGAAAAAGGCAATAAAAATTATTTCCCGCGGGCGCCGATGCATAATCTTGTCATACAGTACAAAACGAATGCGGCAGAAAATGCAAAGATGGCTGATACGCCCATCCAGAAATCCTCTTTGGATAATGCGTTACAAAACCATGCTTCGCTGAATGATTTCCGCAATCTCCACAGCCCTTTCCCGATGAACACCATGCCGTCCCTCGAACACAAGCAGCCGGCTTTTGCGGATACGTCCATGCATCAGTACGCCATCGCCAAGAGGAGTCATGCGGTCCTCTCTGCCCCAAAAGATATCCGTCGGGACCGTAATCGAGGATAAAAGGGGAGTGAGGTCTTCTGCGGAAACATTGATGAGTGTCTGGCGCATCACCGGACTCGCTTTTTCGTAGTCGTGGACGCGGACGAGTTTGTAGAGGAACTTTTTCCCGAGAGGCTGGAGCAGCTTTAATCCCGGAATCGACAGGAGTATTTTCCCCGCCTTCGCCAGCGTCAGACCGATGATCCGTCTGAAGTGCCGGGGATGACGGATGCCGGCGGCTGCGCAGAGGAAGAGATGGTCGATGGGGAATGAGATTGCGGATTGCGGATTGCGGATTGCGGGATTGAGACGAGCAGCCAGCTTGATGGCAATTCTCCCTCCATGAGAATGTCCTAATAGAAAGACTTTCCCACCAGTTTTACACTTTCCACTTTCCACTTTCCACTTCTGGCCGAACCATCCCACCACCCAATCCGCGTATTGATCCGTCGTCCACGCCCGCTCCGGTTCCGGCTCCTCGCCAAACCCGGGAAGATCGGGAGTCAGTATCTCCAGATCAGCATCTTTCAGAGCTGCGCGTAATTCGGTGAACGACTCTTTCGAGCCTCCCCATCCGTGCAGACAGAGCAAAACGGTCCTTGTCATGCAGACATCATACAAGAGGACTCTCCGTCGCACGCGATGTTTTGCGTCCATCTCCGGGTATACGGAAATTCGTGCTTGTTTTGTAAGAAGACGGGTAATGGGTTGTCTGAGATGGTGTCCCATTACCCCTCTTTGTTATGCCGACTCCCCAACAAATCGCAGGCAAGATGAAGGATGCGCAACGCAAGCAGCACGTCGCCGACCGGCTCAGGCTTGATGCCCAGAATAAAATCGCCGAGGCGGAAGCACGCAAGGCGGAACTGAGCATGCGGGAAGCGAGGGCGGTACAGGATGAGGCCCGTGTGGCTGCCGCGAATGCCAAGCTCAGCTGAGCGCACCGGCAAGTCCATCTCTCTGCAGTCAACGCGTACGAATGGTCCGGGATTGCGGTCCCGGCCATTCTTTTGAGAGAAGATCCCGGCACCGTGGAAATGAGAAAAATGGCTTTGTAGAGAGAAAATCTAATGACAGCCTCCTTCAGAATACGGTAAGAGGGGAGTGGTTCATCTGTCTTCATGTGTGCTAGCAAGTTCGTATTTATTCCCCCCCCCTCATTATGCGTACTCTTACAAAAACAGCTCTCGCCGCAGTGGTGAGTATGTCTATGGTTCTGCCTGCGCTTGCGCAGGGTTCCAGCTCGTCGCTGAGCACATCGGCAGGCGTTGCTGCCAGTACCGATCTCGCCTGTATGTCGGCAGCGGTCGATACCCGTGAAGCTGCATCTATCAGTGCCCGCTCGACGTTCAATGCCAGCATTATGGCCGCACTCGATGTCCGCCGTGCCGCGCTGAAGGCTGCGTACACAATCGCGAACAACAATGACCGCAGAGTTGCGATTCAGGCGGCACTTACGGCATACGCCAATGCAACCGCGACCGCCCGCGCCAAATTCTCCACGGATGTAAAAGCCGCTCACACGGTCTTTAAGACAGCCAAAGTGGCCTGTCATATTGATCAGGGTGAGGCCAGGCTGACCAAGGAACAGAAGAAGCACGATAATGACAATGATAACGATCACCAGAATCGCGGACTGCATCTGGGCTGGCTCAAAAATTCCGTGAATGCCAAAGCATGGGCAAACGGACACCTGAAGCTGGACCTGTCGAACTAGTCTGCACATTCTCCGGTGCGAAGAGGGCCGCCACGGGGCGGCCTTCTTTGTTTGTAGTTGGAAATACCCCTACATTCGTTTTTGCTTTCTGGTACGATCTTCCGGCCCCCCCAATGCCACGGTAGCTCAGCTGGTAGAGCACGGGACTCATAAGCCCGGGGTCG
>CAYGGB010000168.1:0-2730 GCA_964349295.1 uncultured Candidatus Peribacteria bacterium
CCGCACAACGGTGCTGACGCTCGGCGGGGAAAAAATTTCGTCGCTGCACGGCGTGGGCGATGTGATCGCGCAGTCGCTGATGGAGTGGGCAAATGATCCTGCCACAGCGGAGCTGATGAAAAAATTCGACGATGCCGGTGTCGTCTGCATCCAGAATGAAGGATCGGGACTGTCCCAGATTTTCGAGGGAAAGACGTTCGTCCTGACCGGAACCCTCCCCTCCCTCAGCCGCGAGGAAGCCCGGCGCATGATCAAAGAACGGGGTGGCAACGTGAGCGGATCGGTGAGCAAAAAGACGGACTATGTTCTTGCCGGAGACGATGCGGGGAGCAAGCTGGAGGATGCGAAGAAGCTGTCGGTGACAGTGATTGATGAAGAGGCGTTCAGAAAGATGATTGGATGAATTTGTATTCTGCAGGATAAGCCGCTATTTTCACATACCTATGTCAATTCATGAACAGACAGAACACCGGGCTCTGCACGAAAACACCGTCTTGCGATCGCTGACTCCACGGGAGGACGCTTCACTTGTACTTGTGAGTCTACGCACGGCACTCGCGATGAACCGCAAAATCGTGGAAGCGCTGATCACACAACGCACATTCGACCGGAAGGAAGATCAAAGTCCTGCAACGGAAACGGATAGGCTCTGTGAGGATCTGGCAAGGGAAATGTTTCACGATGCATTTGGCACCGCGGTGACATTCATGGGCGAAGAAAGTGGAGGCACATTCAACGAAAACGGATACTGCCTGGCTGTCGATCCGATAGATGGCACATGGGGGTTCATCGGCGATACAGGAATGTTTAGTGCCGTGATCAATATCTACAAAGACGGCAAACCACATTTGGGCCTCGTATCGCAGCCGACAGGAAGTGAAATGATGTATGCAGTTGGAGATGAGCCCACGCGGCTTCTTCGGGCGGAGCGCTGGGGCATCGGGAACAACTGGCAAACCATGCCGCAGATACAAGATCAGAAAAGCGCGTTGGTAAACATGCAATGGCAAAAAAATGATGACGATCTCATGACGGCACTCGCAAAGGCATGGAAACAAAATACGATCCAGCAGGTCAGAAGCACAGGCGGATCACCGGCACTCTCCATGGCCGAAGTCGCGAAGGGTTCGACCATGTATGCCTCCAACTGGAAGAAAGCTTCTTCACCGCATGATCTGGGAGCAGGCATCAAGATTATTGAGAACGCGGGCGGGAGTACGGTGGATCTGGATGGTGCCCCAATCCAGCCCATCGGACACGCAGGGATTTTCGTCGCAGGCCTGCACAAAGAGCATCAGGACATCGTAAGGGGGATTATACGGAATGCCATGCCTGCATGATCTTCCGGAAACTGCACAGCGGGCACGCTCGTACGTGACAGAGACGTCCGCTTGAGGCTTACAGATATGTCATGAAAAAATCATTCCCGCTGATCTGCCGCTTATCGCTTGTCCGTAACGATATTCTCTTTGAGACGGGCCGTGAACGAGCTGCGGTACGCGACGCCGGTGAACATCACAAACGTCATGATCTGCCCCAGCAGCAATGCGTACGGCGAAAACGGAATCGTGAATTTTATGAGCAGATTCACGACGATCTGGCAGACGCCTGTCCCCAGCCAGATCACCGCCCCCACCCCGATGACTGCGAAGACAATGCGTTTCCACTGCCCGGCAGAGATGTGGAAACTCCGGCGGATGCTCTCCCGGATGCCCGTGCCGTCCTGCACGAGAATCACCGGGGCCAGAATCAGACGGGGGCCGGCGACGATGGCAAAAATGATCCCCGCAAGAATGACGAGGAAGACCGCCGGCGGAAAGATGAACATGAAACCGAACGACAGGACCGGAATCCACAGAAACAGTGTGCAGGCGATGAGCAGCCACAGGAGGATCAGCCTCGGCAGCAGGCGCACCGCCCGTCTGACCATCGGCAAAAATTCCTCGTCGGGTCCCGCGCCCAGTACCAGGAAAAAAGCACGCCCGACGATCCAGAACAGCGTCATCGCCAGAACAATCGGCAAAATTCTGGTAAACGCGGTTCCCGCCGCCTGAAGGAACATCGTCAACATCATTTCCTCCTGCTCTGCCTGCGGAAGCGATTTTACTTTTTGCGCGATCTCATTGGAGATGACCATGCCGATACGCTCCACATCCTGCTGACTCCCGATCATGCCAATCTGCGTCTGGACGCGTGCAGTCGCCTCGGGCCCCAAAATCGTCTGCAGCTGCGCAATGCCTTCGGTCATCCCGATCCGCACGGCGAGGATCCAGAGAACAACCGATATCGAACCGAAGACGAGTACTCCGGTCGCCAGCTGTCTGCCCCGGTGGTTGCAGTGTGCGGTTGTCTGGCGGAGAAGTTGCGGGAAGGTAACCATGACGAAAGCATGCCGGGAATGGAGAAAAGGATCCAGAGATTGTGCAGTATGGTGCCCAGGAGAGGACTCGAACCTCCACGGCCTTGCGGCCACCAGCCCCTCAAGCTGGCGCGTCTGCCATTTCGCCACCTGGGCATTTGAAAATCGGGCGAGGGATCAAAGTGTAGCAAGCGCTTGCGGAAGATCAACAGCGGCTTTCGGCGTCCTGGGGCATGTACACGCATATACGTGAGATCGGCAAAAATACCTTGCTGATGGGACTTTTCCTCACGCCACAGTCACAATCCATGAAACAGCCCGAAAAACATTCACAGTCGTGCCCGGAAATGATGCAATGGGCGGATGAGACT
>CAYGGB010000169.1:0-2726 GCA_964349295.1 uncultured Candidatus Peribacteria bacterium
CACTGATGGAATTCATGAATGCGGTTGAGGGGAAATCATTCTCGCAGGAAACAGCCCGGATCTTCACGCAGCTTCTCGCCCCGCTCGCCCCGCACCTGAGTGAAGAATTATGGGAGGTGCTTCGCAGTGATGTCATTCTGAGCGGAGCGAAGAAAGACATCACGGGAGGATTTGTGATCGATCAATCTTGGCCGACATTCGATCCCAAAATGCTCGTCACCGATACAATGATCATTGTCGTGCAGGTGAATGGAAAAGTACGCGGGCAGATGGAGATGGCGACGGACGCGCCGGAAAAAGAAATCATCGCCGCCGCGAAAGCCGATCCGCATGTGCAGAAATTCCTGGAGGGAAAGCAGCCGAAGAAAGAGATTTATGTGAAGGGGAAACTGGTCAGTCTTGTCATATAAGCAAAAGATGAGTACTCCGTATTCCACTCCCGGCGCTCTGGAAAAAGATCTCAAAGTTTTTTTGGACGAACAAAAGCGGCGAAATGAATCGGGAGTGCTTATCTATAAAAACGAGTTCATGCTGGGGACAACGATCGTCGCTGAATTCCGGCGTCTGCTTGAGGCAAGAATATCGGTGAAGACGGGAAAATTATTTTCACTGCCGCAGGATTTGGTGCGGGCTGGTGTGGTGTTGAGAATCAATGGTGTCTCGAAAGCTGTCTGGTTGTTACTGGCTGATCAGGATTCTCAACAGAAAACATCAGTTCTGGATGTGAAATGATGATTATTGGCACGCGAAAAAGAAGTCCCCTGAGAAAGAGACTCATTGCACCAGAGGCAGGTTTGCGAGTCTCGTTTTTTGAGTGCTGTGGGAGACGGGTGAATGTTGAATATCTTCAAGCAATTCCTGGACAATGAGTTTTCGGCTGGCAATGAATGGAAGGTGGTCATTACGAAGGGTTCCATCGTTCACTTCATACCCGAGGCCAATGTCCGCCGCTTTCCGATCCAGCTTTGCGATACCATAACTTGTCGGTTGTAACTTTTGAAAATATGTTTGTGCTTTATTCTCAGTCAGCACTCCCAATCGCATCAGTCTTTCAACCGCATTTCTCAGGTATGCGCTGTGAGCGCATCCTGCAAAAGAATCCTGAACGTCCTTGCCGCATTGTTTGACAAATGTTTCGTCTCTGTATTCATGTGCAAAACCGCACGATGAAAAATTCATCGCGAGCAGATGTTTTTCTATTTCATCCGGGCTGGCAGTGGGAAGCAGCATGACAAACAAATCTAACATTTTTCCAATCGCCATGCACGTTATTGAGAATGCGAAATTTTGCTTTACATAAGCCAAAAATCGTGAATATGACTACAATTTGCCTTCGGAGAATAATCTTTTCCGTGCCATTCAGGGGGTGCTCCTTTTTTGTCGAACAGAAGAGCAGATTCACGCTAAAGTATAGCCAATGACGCAGGCACATCCCTTCGACCGCTACTCCGCCTTCACCGACCTCGCCGCTCTCAAAGCTGCGAGCGTCAAACCGCTGCGCAAATCCATGCGCGTGAACACGCTCAAAACAAGTGTGGACCGGTTCAGGCAGGTCGCAGCAGAAAAAGGATGGCAGCTGACTTCTGTCCCATGGTGCCCAGAAGCGTTTTATATCGATCGAGAGGACCGGTCGAATGCGCTCGGCAAAGATCTCCTGCATCTTCTCGGTCACGTGTACATGCAGGAAGCCGCGAGCATGCTGCCGCCGGCACTGCTCGATCCGCGGCCGGGCGAGATCATCCTCGATATGAGTTCTGCTCCCGGCAGCAAGACAACGCAGATGGCGGCGCGGATGCACAACACCGGCGTGATTGTTGCAAACGATGTGCAGGAGAAGCGGCTTTGGACACTCAAGACCGCGCTGCACCGGTCCGGCGTGATCAACACCATCGTCACCAAAAAAGTCGGCCAGTGGTTTGCAAAGAACATGACGGAGAGATTTGACCGTGTCCTCTGCGATGCGCCATGTACTGCACAGGGGACTTCCCGGAAGGATTCCGACGCGCTGATGTATTGCTCAATGGATAACATCGGAAAGATGGCGCGGCTCCAGCGTGAGCTCCTGGAATCCGCGATCCACGCGTGCAGGGTCGGTGGGAGGATCGTGTACTCGACGTGCACGCTGACGCCGGAAGAGAATGAACAACTCATCGAATCACTTCTGGGTAAATTTCCTGATCAATTACAGGTAATCGATCCCCGGGAGGAGTTGCGGATTACGGATGGCGAATTACGAAAATTCTTTGATCAGGCAATACATGATTCTGCTGTCGTTCAAAATTCCTTGTTCCGAAATCCGAAATCCGAAATCCGAAACTTTCCGATGCTTCGTATTTGGCCCCAAACATTTGATACGGAGGGATTTTTCTGTGCCGTACTGAAAAAGACCGCCCCCACCCGCCAGCGTGAAAAATATTACCCGGTCCGGTTTCAGGAGGAACTTCTCCCGAATGCCCGGCAGCGCGAGATTGAGAAGACATGTGAGGAAATGTACGGAACGTCGTTCGTGCATCCCGGTGACAAGCTGTTCCTCCGTTCCGATCAGATCATCATCGCGAATGATGCAGTAGCCGAGTTCAAGCTGCCGATTCAGGATTATTCACTCGGCATGCCGTTTGCGCGCAAGCTCGACGGAGGAGTGGATGATCAGGAAGAGAGTGAGGGGGACACGATGCGGATCAAAAAGGGCAGCGGCCGGATTCGCGTCAGTCATGAGGTGATCACGC
>CAYGGB010000170.1:0-2717 GCA_964349295.1 uncultured Candidatus Peribacteria bacterium
CGATCTTGCCAGCAATCAGCAGATTCGTTGACCGGAGAATGCCATCGAAGGTCGACTGGCCCGTGCCGTAGTAGTTATCCATGAGGTGCTTGGTCTTGTTGTCATTCACCGCGATCATCGGAATCTTCAGAGCGCCGTCGCGTTCCATTGCCTTAAGCCGGATAATGCCAGTGGTCGTCTCTTCGCAGCCCCCGATGAGGCCGGCGAGCAGGGCCGGGTGTTTCGTGTGAATTTCCGTCACCAGATCGCAGCCGTCATCAATGGTGATCTGGGGCTTCGTGTCGATCACGGCGTTCAGAAACTTGTAGTAATCCTCTTTCGATTCCCCTTTGTATGCCCACACCAGAACGTTCGGCTCCTCCGCCAGCGCCGCTGCAATATCATCCTGTGTACTGAGGGGATTGCAGCCGGTGATCGCCACGTTCGCGCCTCCTGCTGTCAGCGTCCTTACGAGAATTCCCGTCTCTTTGGTTACATGCAGCGCCATGCCGATCGTCAGTCCCGCAAACGGCCTCTCTTTTGCTAAGCGATCGCGGATGGTCAGCAATGCGCCCATGCGGCGCTCGGCAATCTCCAGATTCAGTCTGCCCTGGGCGGCGAGGGAGGGATCCTTTACATGTGACATAGGTTGGGTGGGAACGGAGGGAGAGTAACAGAGCGGGCCAAGGTGACCAAGGTAACTGAGCGATGTCACACTGAGCGGAGCGAAGTGCGACAGCGCGGGCGCATCAATTGATTTCCGTATGTCTCCTTCGCTCCGCTCAGGATGACATACTGGGCACGCTCAGGTTTCAGGGAAGCTCAGGCAACGCCTCGCCGTACGTCCTCTCCGCCCTGCTCCAAACGTCTTTTGTATCCAGAAAATCAATCAGCGTCCCTTCCTGTTCCACAACGAATGATCCCATTGAGGCACCGAGCATGCCGCACTGCTTTAGCGTCCAACCGGCACTGAGTCCGGTCAGGAATCCGGCTCTGAGCGCATCGCCCGCGCCGGTGGGGTTGATCATTTTTTCCGGAGTGCAGGCCTTCAGCGCCATCGTTCCTTCCTTGCGTGAATGAATCGTGAGCCCTTCTTCGCCCTGGGTGATAACAAGAAGGGGATTGATCGTGAGAAGGTCATCGACTGAAAGCCCGGTTTTCTCACTGAGGACGCTCCACTCGTATGCGTTTGCGAAAACGGCACTGCTCGTTTTTACACCATGAAGCAGATCGTCTTTGCCCATGCCGATGATCTGCTGTGCGGGGTCGAAGATCCACGGGAGTTTTTGTGCCGCGAGCCAGCGTCCCGCTTCGATCATCAGCGTGGCATTCCTGGCCCCGACGATTGCCCATGCGATGTCTTCGCGATCATCTTTCACATCGGGCCAATGCCCGTGCGCATCGGCTCCCGGATGGAAGAAGGCGATCTGCCGCGATGCACTGTCGGTGCCGATAATAGCCGTCGATGTCACGTGCTTTTGCATCGTCTCCACATTCCCCACATCGACGCCGCGTTCCTTTAAAAGCGCCAGATATTCACCACCGTCTTTTCCGACCGTCCCCACAAGCATCGGTTCCTGATTGAGCAGCCGCAGGTTCCACGCGATGTTGCTCGCGGTCCCGCCATGATGACGGGCGTAGTGCGGGCTGAAGAACGAGACGGAGAGCGCATTGAGATCCGACCCGCTCAGTGCATCCCTAAAGGAGCCGTCGTATTGGAGGAGAACGTCGTAGGCGATGGAACCGGTGACAAGTATCTTCATGTCCTGAGCGTAACAGACGATTCGGGTTTGGGTTAGGGTTTGGTTTCGGTTTGGGGTTTGGGCCTAACCTTAGCCCTAGCCCGAACCCCAGCCCTATCCCTATACTGTCGATATGAAGATCGCAGTCGTCGGCACCGGCTACGTTGGTCTGGTCAGCGCCGCATGCTTCGCGGAACTGGGCCACACCGTGATGGGCGTCGATATCGATGCCGCGAAAGTGGCGATGCTCAAGGCGGGGAAAAGTCCTATTTATGAACCGGGACTCGAGGAACTTCTTAAAAAAGGACTCGAGAGTAAGCTCCTCACATTCACCACCGATCTCGCGTCCGTTCTGCCCCATGTGCAGATCGTCTTTTCGGCTGTCGCGACCCCGCCCGGAGAAAATTATCATGCCGATCTCCGTGCGGTCTTCACTGTTGCGGAAACGGTCGCAACACATGCCGGTCACGATCTCGTCTTCGTCAACAAGTCCACGGTTCCCGTCGGCACGGGCGCCAAATGCGCGGAGCGGATGGAAAAAATTCTCAAGGAACGCGGCGTTTCGTATCAGCTCCCCGTCGTGAGCAATCCGGAATTTTTGCGGGAAGGAATGGCGGTGGGCGACACGCTGATGCCGGACCGGATCGTCGTCGGCATCAATGGCGATGCGGTTTCCGGTTCCGTCGATTCCCGGAAGCTGATGGAAGATCTCTACCGGCCGATCACACGCGTGGGAAAACCGATGGTGGTGATGTCGCGCGAGAGCGCCGAAATCGTCAAATATGCGAGCAACGCGTTCCTTGCCACCAAGATCAGCTTTATCAATATGCTCACCGAACTCTGCGAGGTGACGGGTGCCGACATCCGCGATATCGCGCGGGGAATGGGTCTCGACAACCGCATAGGGCCGCGGTTTCTGCATGCGGGGATCGGGTACGGCGGAAGCTGCTTCCCCAAAGATGTGAAGGCGCTGATGGCGACGGCGAAGGAATACAA
>CAYGGB010000171.1:0-553 GCA_964349295.1 uncultured Candidatus Peribacteria bacterium
GTACGTGGATACCCGCACGGGCAAGGTTGTTGTCGCGGTGGATCCTCACTATTACCGCCCCGCCGAAGTCGATCTGCTCCTCGGCGATCCGTCCAAGGCGAAGCAGGTGCTCGGCTGGGAAGCGAAAACCCCGGTTGGCGAACTGGCGAAGATTATGATGATGGCGGATTGTGCGACGGAAGGAGTCAAGTTGTAAAATCCTAAGCACTAAATCCTAAGCTATAAACAATGATCAATATTCATGCTCAAGGCTTTTTCAGATCGGATTCATTGGAATTTGAATATTGTTTCGTATTTAGTGCTTAGGATTTAGGATTTTTCCCTTCCGTTGTCTCCTAATAATCATTACCCTTGAAAGCGATCATTCATTTCCAAATACTCTTATGAAACTCAACAAACTTTTCCGAAGCGCAGTCGCCATCGGCATGGCCGCTGATCCCCGAGGCCAGAAGTACATCGACAAGATGTTCAAGCGGACGAAAGACCGTTACGCGAAGCTCGAGGGCCGTGAGAAAGAATTTGCCGATGAGGAGCGCACCTGGAACCCGTACAG
>CAYGGB010000171.1:563-2716 GCA_964349295.1 uncultured Candidatus Peribacteria bacterium
GGATATCCAGCGTCTGATGGTCTGTATCGACGGAGAAATCCAGGAAATGCTGTTGGCTGACCGGTTGCGTGAGAAAGGGGAGAGGATCGACGCCGTGCTGATCCACCATCCGGAGGGTCGTGCGCTTGCCGATCTCGACAAAGTCATGGGCGTGCAGGTCGACGTCTACGCACAGGCGGGCGTCCCCGTGAACCACAGCGAAGGGCTTCTCAAGCCGCGCATGGACCGTATCTGGCGCGCGATTCATGCCGATAACCTCTTCCGCACCGAACGCGCCGCGGAACTCCTCGGCATCCCCGCCTTCTGCTGTCACACGATCACCGACAACCTCGTCTGGCGCTTCATGGAGAAGACGATCTGCAAGAAGCCATTCGATAATCTCAAGGAAATCGTCAACGCGACGCATGAGATCGAGGAATACACCTGGTATGCGAAGAAAGGGAACCCGACCATCATCGTCAATGGCGGCGATTACAGCCGCCCGGGCAAGGTCGTCGCCACCGAATTCACCGGCGGCACCAACGGTCCGGAGGATTTTATCGAGAAGCAGTCGCACGCCGGCGTCGGTACGATTCTCGCGATGCACTTCACCGAAAAAGAAGTGGAGGAAGGGAAGAAGCATCATCTCAACCTCATCCAGTGCAGCCACATGGCGAGCGATGCGATCGGGATTAATCTTCTGCTTGATCAGTTATCGAAGGAGGAGAAGAAGTTGTCGACGCTCGATGTGTCGGGGTTCATTCGGGTGAAGCGACGATAAGAGTCAGGCGAAACCAGGAGTCCGAAGATTCCAAAGAGTCCGAGGACGAGTTGGCAAAGGAGTAGTGGAATATGGGAAAAGGTCAGATTCTCCCGTTCCGACTGGTCCTTGGATTCTTCGGACTCCTTGGAATCCTTAAGTCCAAGGCGTAGAATCACCTGTCCATGGCCAAAACCTCCCGTTCCATCAATCCTTTCGTCCTACTCCGTGATGCCTGGAAGTTCTTTCTGGCCCAGCCTGCACTCTGGGAGGTTCTCGTATGGTTCCTACTGGCGCCCGTGATCATTCTTGATGTTATGGATGCCTATTGGCCGGAGAGTGCGGTGGAGTCGACCCAGCTGATCGGGCAAATGGGGAACGGACTCGCACAGTTCCTGATGGCATTCGTGTCGTTCTGGGGTTTTTGCTGCGTCCTGCTCGTGGGCAGGCGCATGGTTATCAATCGCGCCGGGCGTTCGCGCACGTCCTTTGTCTCCGTGCGCCGCGAATCCCTGCGCCTGATTCTCCCGGTGTTCTTCACGATGCTTCTCAGATTCTTCATGACGTTCTACTGGAGCCTGCTCTATTGTATTGCCGCCGCCGCGTTTGTTCTTCTATACACACCCTGCCGCGAATCGATCTTCACCGGCATTGAACCGTTCCTGCATGCGCTGGATGCGGGTGATATGGGCGCCTCAAAAGCCGTCCTGGCGAATGTCGTCATCGCCTGTAAACTTGGGTTTCTGCTTCTGCCGCTGCTGATCCCTGCCATCATCTATCAGATGCGGACGGTTTTCTTCGCGGTCATCGTCGCCTCCGAAGACATCGGTTACCGTGATGCACTCCGTCGCAGCCGCGCGATTGTCCACGGCCGGTTCTGGAAGATCCTCGGCATTGTTTTTGCACTTACCGCGCTGCTCTACATTCCTTCATCGATCCTGAGCGCAATACTGGATCGTATACAAGTTGCGGCTGTCCCCGAACTTCCAATCCTGCATGCTGTTGTCGATGACATTCTCAATGGCTTTGCAGGCCTTCTGCTCACTCTGGCGTTGATCGCGTTGTACGGGAAATTGCGGAAAGAGAAGGGGAGGGTGGAGGAGGTGGTGCCTGACCTCGAGTAGGGTTCAGGGTTCAAAGGTCAGGATTCAGGGGGTGAACGGGAGGACGTTCTTAGTGGGTGTGGAACGTCTTTCTTCTCTTACCTATGAGCAAAAGTCGACCTACTCACCTTTTTATTGTTTCACGGGTATTTCCGCGAAGAATTTGTCAGGTTATTTTGACTGTATGCAATCCAATGACCTGTCAGCACCCCGAAAAAATTTAGGCGTTCGTACAGAAGAATTCGCCCATCGTGTTCGTATTTGGGCCAGAAAAATTCATACGAGCAATCTGAATCGTGACGATATAGAGC
>CAYGGB010000172.1:0-2710 GCA_964349295.1 uncultured Candidatus Peribacteria bacterium
GTCGGAGACACGGTGATGGCGCTGGTGCTGGAAGAAGAGAACGACGAAGGCATGATCGTCCTGAGTCTGCGCATGGCGAGCCAGCAGAAGGCATGGGACCGGTTCCACCGCATGGTGGAGGCCGATACGACGATGGAATTCATCCCCCAGGAGGTCAACAAGGGAGGGCTTCTGGCCAACATCGACGGCATCCGCACCTTTTTGCCCGTCAGCCAGCTCGCACCGGTCAATTATCCGCGCGTCAACAACGCCGACGCCAGCGAGATCATCACACGTCTGCAGAAGTTCGTCGGTCACACGTTTATTGTCAAGATCATCACCATGGACGAAACTGCGGGAAAGATCGTTGTCTCGGAGCGCGAAGCCCTTGCGGAGCAGCGTGCCAAATCGCTTGAGCACCTCAAGATCGGTGATGTGAAGGAAGGCCTTGTGAGCGGCCTCGTCAAATTCGGATTGTTCGTCGCATTCGAAGGGCTCGAAGGCCTGGTCCACATCTCTGAAATCGCATGGGGCCATGTGAAGAACCCCTCCGAATTCGCGCAGATCGGCGACCGTGTGACGGTACGGATCATCGGCGTCGATGGCGAGAAGCTCAGTCTCAGCATCAAGCAGCTCACCAAGGACCCTTGGGAGGAGATCGCCGAGCGCTACCCCGTCGGCAAGCGCGTCACCGGCACCGTCGTCCGCTTTGCAGAGTACGGCGCATTCCTCAAGATCGAAAAGGACATCAACGGACTCGTCCACTTGAGCGAAATCGCCCACACCCGCGTTACCGATCCGGGCGAAGCCCTCACCATCGGCCAAAAGGTCGACGCCCAGGTGATCAACATCGACGTCGACGAGCGTCGTATCGGCCTCTCGATCAAGGCATTGAAGCCGATTGACAAAGAGACGATGGAACGCATCAAGCGGGAACGTGAGGAAGAGGAATCCAAGGCCAAGGTGAAGGTAACCGACGACGCCGACGCAACCAAGGAAACCGAGGATCCGTCGGTTTCTTCGGACTCATCGGTTGCCTCGGTTTCTTCGAAGGGCTTTGTTGCCTCCAAGACGGGAAAGAAGTACTACCCCGCCGATTCCGCTGCCGGAAAGAAGATCACCGAGGAGCATCTTGTAAGCTTCAAGACAGCGAAAGATGCCGAAGAGGCTGGTTACTCCGCCTGAGTATGAACGGTCAGAACAACCTCGATATTCTTCTGAAAGACATGCGGCCCGAACTCCAGGAGGGCCCGTATGTCTTTCTGACGTCCCGCAACGGGTTTTCTGCCGATGTGCAGAACGACGCCATCATGATCTTCAGAGAAACAGAAGGCATCACCGCGATCGTGCGGGAGATGACCGCCAGGACACTGCAAAAAGATGCCCAGCCACACTGGGCGATGATCACGCTCACGATTCATTCCGATCTGAATGCAGTCGGATTTTTGGCTGCGATTACTGCAAAACTGGCGCAGGCAGGAATTTCCGTGAATCCGGTGTCCGCCTACTTTCATGATCATCTTTTCATACCGTGGAAGAAACGGGATGAGGCGATGAGAGTTCTGCAGTCATTCAACAAATAACTACGTTATCGTCTGGTCAGACAAAAAATGTAGATGCAGATACGGCACCTCCTGCCCGCCGCCTTTGCCAACGTGGAATGTCAGTTTATAACCGTCGATCCCCTTCTCTTTTGCAAAGCGCTGCGCCTTGAGAATCAGCATGCCGGGAAGATGTGCCGTCTCCGGTGTCACGTTCGCGATGGATTCGATGAAATGTTTCGGGATAAAGAGCAGATGCGTCGGCGCCTTGGGATGAATGTCTTTGAAGGCCAGGACTTCGTCGTCTTCGAAAACAATCGTCGCCGGGATCTCACGGGAGAGGATTTTGTGGAAGATGGTTTGTTCAGGCATGACCGAAGAGTACCAAGAAAAGGCCCGAAACGATGCATTGGCACGGAGATAAATGTATACAATTATGGTATAATTATCATGAATTCACTGAACAGAAAAACCAGTCCCGATTTGCAGGAAAATTGACTTTTTAGCCTAAAAAGCGACAATATACGCAGAATGGCAAACATTACATCCTCATCGGCCGAGAAAGGTCTCACAACGCTCAAAGCTGTGGAGACCAGCCGGCTGATCGTGCGTCAGCCAGGAAAGCTGCAGGAACTTACAAGCCTCCTTGAAACGTTCGAGAACCTCAGCGCACGTGTGAGCGAACGGACCGGTGAAGACCGGTCGGGCGACATGGGTGGAGCAGGAACGGGAGTGGCCGGCACGCAGGGAGTCCAGGGTACCAGCGCACGCGATCTTGCTATCAAAAACATTCCGGCTCCGGCGATCATGCAGCAGAAACTCGCGACGCACATCCGGAAGGAAACCATAAAACTGGAACGTCTCGCCCGTGCCGTCGCGCGTTCGTCGGCACCCGGTTCGGCACACAAGCTCAACGCCCTCTACGCCAAAATCCGGCGATTGAACGCCATGATTCACGACATGCTGGAAGCGTCGGTGGAAATCCTGAAAAGACTTTTCATCAGGGTGTTTATTGATAATCAGCCGATTCTCTAAGAGGTGCGCAGCATGCTGCGCACCTCCAAAAATAGAGGACCACCGTAGGGGCGTTGCATGCAACGCCCCTACGGTGTAATCACTGTATCCGCTGCGCCTCCTCAATTCTCGTCACCACTTTATTCACAAAATCACTGACAATCGGCACCCACGGA
>CAYGGB010000173.1:0-2683 GCA_964349295.1 uncultured Candidatus Peribacteria bacterium
CCCCTGACCCCTCTCCCATTGGGAGAGGGGTCAGGGGTGAGGGGATAGAGGGAGTGAGGAACGAGGAATGCTACAGGATTACTTTCGCTTCTTCTTATGCAAGCGCCTGCGGATAATCATCAAATTACTTTTCCGCACCGACCGCGTCTTCACCCCCAGCGCCTTCTTGCCCCACGGCGTCTTGGGCGCGACGAGACCGACCGATGCGTGTCCTTCGCCTCCTCCGTGCGGGTGGTCAACGGCATTCATCGATTTCCCCAGGATGTGCGGCTTACGTCCCAGCCAGCGCATGCGGCCGGCCTTGCCGATGTTGATCAGGTTGTGTTCGGCGTTGCTGACGATGCCGATGGTCGCGAAGCACTCCTTGCGCACTTTGCGGATCTCGCCGCTGGGCAGCTGCACGATGGCATGGTCGCCGTCGATACCCACGAGCGTCGCGGAAGCTCCCGCGGAGCGGACGATCTGCCCGCCCTGTCCCATTTGCATCTCGATGTTGAAGACGTGATAGCCGACCGGGATGTGCTGGAGCTGCATGCGGTTGCCGGTTTTCACTTTGGTGCGCGGCCCCGTGACCACTTGGTCGCCGATCTTGAGGCCGTCCGCGGCCAGCACATACTTCTTCTCGCCATCCACGTAGTGGAGCAACGCGATGCGCGCGGAGCGGTTGGGATCGTATTCCAGGGCGCGCACGTTCGCGGGAATGCCGAACTTCGTCGTTTGCTTGAAATCGATGATGCGGAAGAGTCGCTTGTGCCCCCCGCCGCGGAAGCGCGAGCTCACGCGCCCCTTATTGTCGCGGCCGCTCGACCGCTGCTTGCCTTCGACGAGCGTCTTCTCCGGCTCCTTCTTGGTGAGCCACGAGAAGTCGGCGATCGTCATCTGACGTCGTCCGGGAGTCGTTGGTTTGGGCTTCTTGAGAGGCATGATAGTGAGGTAGAGAGTGCAGTGACGAAGGTGGTTGGGTCCTTCTCACACCGCAGTGGGAGAAGGTGGCGCCGCAGCGCCGGATGAGGGCAAAGGGCGGAGGGTGCTACATGATGAACTAAGAATCAATTGTCTGAAATGAGGAAATATCGAGCCCTTTGCTCTTCGGCGCGAGCGTTACGAGAGCTTTCTTAAAGGCATGTCGCTTCTCCATCATCCGTCCCCCGCCCAGATCGCGCGTCTTGGGCTGCGTCTTGATGATGCGCACCTGCTCGACATCGACATCAAAGAACGTCTTGAGCGAGGTCTTGATATCGATCTTCGTCGCCCACGGAGCAACGCGCAGCGTGTGAATGTGCTTCACTGTCTTTCCTGTGGAGGCACCGCCGGCCTTGAGGCGCTCCGCCTTTTCGGTGACGATCGGGCCGATGATGACGCGGGAGAGGTCCATAGGAGGTTATGCTTTTTTGGAAGGAGATTTCTTCGCGGCGGTTTTCTTCTCTTTGACCGGCTTTTTGGTGACTCTGGGCGTTTTCACTTTCTTCTCTTTGACGACGATCTCCTCGGCTTTGACGCGGGATCCCACCGGGCCCTTGCCGAACATTGCTGCTGCCTTCTCGATACTGTCGCCGACAAAGATGATCGAGCGGGAAAGCAAAACGTCTTCGGGGTTCAGGTACGGGGCAGTGATCACTTTGACGCGGGGGATATTGCGGGCCGACATCCAGAGCGAATTGTGACGCTCGGGAACAACGAACAGAATGCGGCGGCCGATCTGCACCGGGAGCTTCTGGAGGAGCGTGTGGAGGGCCTTCGTCTTGATCGTCTCCGGATAGTCCTCCAGACCGAGAATCGCGGAGTTCTTTGCCTGCTGGGTGAGACAACTCACAAGCGCCGCATGACGCATGTTCTTGGGCATGTTCCGGGTGAAGTTCGCATCATTGCGGGGTCCGAAGGCCTTGCCGCCACCCTTAAGAAGCGGCGAACGGATCGATCCGCGGCGTGCGCGACCGCTTCCTTTCTGTGCGCTGATCTTGCGTGTGGATCCCCGGACCTCTGCGCGTGTTTTGACGTGTGCAATGGGATACCGGCGATTGCTCTGCTGGAGCAGAACAGCCTGGTGCATCAGATCCATATTCACGAAGCCCCCAAACAGGACCGCCGGAAGTTCCAGGGTGCCTTTTTTCGTGCCGGAGGATGAGTACAGATCGATGGTCATTGGTGGTGATGATTACTTTTTGGCGGGGGAATCTTTGGCAGCAGAGGGCTCTTTGGTGACATACACACGCGCCCCATTCGGTCCCGGAACCGGCCCTTTGACGGCCAGAATCCCCTTCTCCGTATCAATCGTCATCACCGGACGGCCGTGAATGGTGACCTGATCGTGACCCATGTGTCCGGCCATGTGATGACCCGGAAGAATGCGGCCCGGCTGGGTACGCATTCCGACCGAACCTGGCTCGCGTTTGAAGTGGCTTCCGTGACTTCCCGGACCTCCTCCGAAATGCCAGCGGCGCATGACACCCTGAAATCCCTTTCCTTTCGAGACACCCTGGATACAGACAAGGCTTTCGGGAGCGAAAATATCGACAGAAACGGCCTTCCCGGCCTCCACACCGTCCAGAGAATCGATTCTCCACTCCTTCTGATTGGCATACCGGACGTTCTCCTTTCCCTTGCGGCTCTTCCACGGCTTTGCGCCAACACCAAGAACGACAGCGTTATAACCGTCCTTTTCCTTGGTTTTGACGCGAACAAC
>CAYGGB010000174.1:0-2679 GCA_964349295.1 uncultured Candidatus Peribacteria bacterium
GTCCGGAAACCACCCATCGCGAAATCCAGCGGGAACAGCAGGATGCGCTTCCACCCGCGGGCCAGATGCACGCGGGCAAACAGATTCGCATACCCGTGCCAGTGCTTCGGCAGTCCTCGCATGAGGAGCGGCAGAAATTTGAGCGCGCGCTTGCGATAGTGACTTCCGACCACAGGGCGGAACGTGATACTGATATGCGCCCGCATGCCCGGAGCGGGATACCGGACCATCGAGGACGTGATGCCTGCGATGGTATCGATCGTCTGGCGCGTCGCCATATCGACGTACTGCGGATGCCGCTTCAGCGGGAAGATCTCTGGATCGCTCAGGTACAGATCGCGGCTAAAGACCTGCTCCCCTTCCCCGACCTCAAACGTCTTGAGCGGCACCGGTTCAATCTCCGCATCGGGATACTGCGCGTACAGCTGGCTTTCGACGAGCGGCGACGCCCGGCCGGTCGATCGCGCATACAACGCGATCTTGCTCTCGCTCATACCAACCTCCAGGCTCACCGACGCATTACGCCCGGCAAGCGAGTGGAGGGACGAGAGTACCGCCTCCATCATCAGCGGTCCGCGCGAAGCCGAAACCTCGTCCGGATCAGGAAGAGAAGGGCGGATTCGCAGCAGGATTTGGTCGGTTTCTGAAGCCATTATTACCTCTGAGTATAGCAGAAAACGGGTATTTTGTATGTAGTATTAGGTATTACGTATTGGTGAATTTGATACCGAATACATAATACGTGATACCTGATACTTTCATCACGCCGCCCGCAGCAGGTCTGCCACAAGCTCCAATGCCACCGTGTTGTAGGCATAATCCATGCGCATATGACCCAAAACTCCGATGACGCCCGTGTTTCCGCGCACACTGTACCCCGTGATCATCATGCTGCAGCTCTGGAATTGCGGGAGAATATGTTCCTCGCCGATGTAGTACCGGACTTTGTTGTCGATCTCGATCTTCTTGAGAACATCGGTAATCCGTTCTTCCAGCACTTCCACGACGGCACTTGCGAGCATCGGATCCTGACGGAATTCGATCTGACGGAGAGCGTGGGCAAGACCGAGAAAATAGACGCCAGGCTTGTGCGGAACGGTCGCAAACGCGATATTCGGTATCATCTGACTCAGCAGGGCGACAGCTTCATACGCGCGTTCTTGATCTTTTCTATGAAAATATTGCTCCTTGAGCGACGCAAATTTCTTATGCACAATCTTTTCCTGCGCACCGGGATTCAGATATTCCTTCACATAAACGCGATAGCCTTTTGCCGTGGGGACGCGACCGGCGGAAATATGCGGCTGCTCAAGGAATCCTTCATCCCCCAACACCCGCATTTCGTTCCGAATCGTCGCACCGGACAGGCAAAAATCACAGTGCGTCAGGAGTTCCTTGGATCCGACCGGCACGGCCGTCTGGATGAACTGATCGATGATCGCCGCGAGGAGCTTGGATTGGCGGGAGTCCATGAGAACGAGTATAGCAGTCATGGGAGGAGAGTGCTATCTCCGCAACCTTTCACGAGAATCTACGCCACCGTCCGAGAATCCGCCTCGCTTTCGTCGCGCACGAATTTCAACACATTGGATTCTGTGACAATGCTCAGAGCATGGTCCCGTTCATCTCTCGTAAAACGAGGTGACCCGGAAAGGAGCAAATTGACGGCGGAAAGAACTTCCCAGGAATTGTGAACAATCTCGATTGATCCCTTGAGATTGGTGCCACCGAATCCCACTGCTTTTCCCTCCAAAATATCGCGGGCTTTCTGCAATTCACTCTGGCTGGGGAATCCAGCCTTTATTCCATAATTTATGGGTTTCGGCATGTGTATGTTGGGGAAATCTTTGTATATTATAACAAAAAACAGTAATTTTAGCAAATCACCGTTTTCCCGGACGCTGCACGTCGAAGACATGCGCTGGGGGGGCGTTTACGCCGCCTTTTTTGCCGCAGCCTGAATCTTGCGGAAGCGCTCGACACGACCACCCTTTGCCTCGGTCTGCTTCTTGCCGGTGTAGACCGGGTGGCAGGCGCGGCAGATTTCCACCTGCTGCTCTTTGACCGTGCTCGGGATCATGTAGACCATCTTGCACGTGGTGCAAGCGGTTTTGGCGTCCTGATGCATTTCGGGGTGGATGGCGGTCTTCATAGCCAGAGTAGGGTACAGGAGATTTTGTTGGTCGCAAGGCAGGATTCCGAGGTTTCCAAAGAGTCCAAGGACCAGAAAGAACACGAATAAAGGCGTTTCCCACCTTTTTCCTACTCCTTTCCCAACTGGTCCTTGGAATCCTCGGACTCTTTGGACTCTTGTTTCCATATAAACCCTCTACCTCACCGTTTTTTCTTTGCCGTCGCCTTTTTCGATGGCTTCGCCTTCATCTTCGCCGCCGCAACGCTCTTTTTGACGGGCTTGGATGATGCCTTGGCAGGCGATTTTGCGATGGCTTTCTGTTTCGTCGTTGCAGGTCGAAGACCTGCGCTGGGAGGCGCTGTTTTCACCTCTGTCTTGACCGCAACCGCCGTCCCGACCATTTCGGATGCAATCGCCGCCTGTTTGGCTGCGCGCTTTGCCGCTCTCTCGACTGCTTTCGTATCGTCTTCGATCGCCTCGACTTCCTCCACGCGTTCCTCCAGCGCCGCCTGCGCGATCGCCTCTTCGGTCTCTTTGTCCTCCAT
>CAYGGB010000175.1:0-2673 GCA_964349295.1 uncultured Candidatus Peribacteria bacterium
TAGGCGTTTGCCCAGTGCTGCTTCATGCCGGAATCGACAACGGATCCGTAGGCATCTTCATCGTAACCGGCGCCCTCGATGGCGATTTTGAGAGCTTCGGCAATGGTGATGCTGTTGGCCGCACCGAATTTACCGGTGAGATTGCCGCTGCTGTCTTTATAACCGTTGACGATGCCTGCTTCGGCCGCCTGGCGGACATAGGTGCTGAACCAGGCGGTTTCCTGCACGTCGGAAAATACGAGCATTTTGCCGTCGATCATCACCTGCAGACCGACTGCCGACGCGGCGTGCGGGGCCAGGACCATGGCGATGCTGATGATGGACAGAGCCCGCGCATCTGCGCGGGAAATTGTGGTACGCATTGGAAAGGGGGGAGGAAAAACAAAAAATCCGTCTGCCTCTATGACACCCCGACCCGGACGCTCTGACAGGGGTGAACTTGCCCGAACTGCAAAAATATGACGACCACCCCGCTTCGTTTGGCAATGCCCCTTTAACGGATATCCTTGTATTTCGTCGTCAATGGCCGGTGAAGTGCCACGATCCAGAGATAATTCAGCGCGTAGATGACAGTCGTCCTGATCATGCCTTCGGCGGCGAACCGGCGCGCGGAAGTCTCGATGGAACATCGGGGCGAAAAGACGACTTTCCCCACGCCGTGCATCCGGCGCGCAAGGTCGGTATCTTCGCCGTAAAACTCGATCGCCGTATTGAATCCTCCGGCGCGCTCAAGCGCATCTTTCCACGCGCCAAAATTGCCGCCGGCAGCCATGTACTCGGTGGTGGCGCTCGTGAGTCGCGCGCTCATTTTCCAGTACGCGTTGACGCACGCGCGCTTCCACGCGGGAAAATCGTAGAACGTGAATGGCCCGCTGACGCAGACGACGCCAGGTTTCTGGAGTTCCTCCTGCATTGCCGAAAACCATCCCCGCGGAATGCGCGTGTCCGCATCGATCGAGAAAACAACATCCCCTTTCGCTTCGTGCAGACCCCGCTGCCGCGCACGGGTGAGACCTTTCTTGGGCTCCGTCACCACGAGCGTGCGGGGAAACTGACGGGCAATATGCGCCGTGGCGTCCGTGCTCCCGTTATCCACGACAATGATTTCACAGAGATTGTCGGGCGCGTCGGCAAGGCAGCTCTGCAGGCAGCTGCCGATGTACTTTTCCTCGTTATACGCCGCAATGATGAGACTGATGTTCATACGGAGTACGGAAGTGTATCAAAAATTCCGTGTACGGACATCAGACAATGCTGCGGCCTGATTCTGTCTGACGCACCGGAACTCAGGTATACGGACTCCGGACTGCGCGGGCGTCTTTGGTGAGCGCGCGCCCAAAGAGGACTGTCCAGACGTAGTTGATGGCGTACCGGTACGCCATTGTGAAAAATCCCGTCGCCGCGATCCGCCGGCCCGATCCGTATATCGGCAACCGGAAGGTGAATTTCACTTTTCCGGCGCTTTGCAGACGCCTGGCTGTTGCGACGTCGTCACCGTAAAAATCATATGCGAGATCGTACCCGCCGACCTGGTCGAGCGCGGACCGGCGTATCACGCAGTTTCCGCCCTGGGCGATGACACCCTTTCCGGTGATCAACCGCATCACCTGCCATGACGCGTACCCGAGATAATAATAGAGAACATGCACGGACCATCGCGTGATGAACGGCAGATCGTGATAGATGGTTGGCCCCATCAGACAGACGAGTCCGGGTTCCCGATTGAATGTGCTCATGACCGTGGCAATCCACCCTGACGGCAGTTCATTGTCCGCATCAATATTCGCGATAAGCTCTCCCTTTGATGCCAGGTACCCCGCCTGCCGCGCGCGTGATGTGCTTTTGCGTGGCTCATTGATGACACGAACGCCGGGAAAAGTCGCGGCGACATCCGCCGTGCGATCGGTACTCGCATTGTCGACAACGATGATCTCCGCCGTCACAGCTGCTGCTTCAATCGCGCGCAGGATCGACCGGATGCAGGAACCGATGAGCGCCCCTTCGTTGTACGCGGGAATGACGAAACTGATCTTCATTTGATCAGTGTAGCACCGACTGACTGCGATATTCGGGAGGAAATTTTCCGGTAAGCGATGATCAGGGCGACGAAGGCAATCACGGCAGTCGCGATCAGCGAACCGGAGTGCAGATAGTCCCCGATGGTGTTGTAGGCCCAACCAAATTCGTATCCGGTGAAGACGAGTACCGACGATTTTACAACGGCGATCACCACGCAGACGGCCATGTAGTTCCAGAACGGAAGCCGCAGCGCCCCGATCAGCATATGGAGAACCATGGAAACCGCAGGAACAAATTTGGCGGCCACCACGGCCTTTACCGGATGCCGGTGGAAAAATCCTTCGGTCTTCCGCAGCCGTTCCTGATGCAGTCCGACGCGGTGACCGAACTTCTCCACAAACCGCACACGCCCCCCGTACCCGATCGCGTAGAGCACGATATCGGGGATAAGATCACCCAGAACCGAGACCGCCAGAACAACAAAAGGATCAAAGAGCCCGAGTCCTGCCGCAAACGCCGCGGCAACCGTCACCATTCTCCAGCCGGTGGTCACCTGAACGCCGGTGTCCCACGTGAGCGCGCTCACCAGTGGCACGCCGCCCGCCGCGCGTACGGCCGCGACAACCCGCTGATCGGCTTGCCGCTGGCGTATCA
>CAYGGB010000176.1:0-2616 GCA_964349295.1 uncultured Candidatus Peribacteria bacterium
GCGCCTCTTGTGGCGCGCGTGCAGATTCTGGCATCCCCTGACAGCAAAATTCCCATTGCGGGAAGTGGAGCCGCTGTTCTTGCAGAGTCCGGTGCTGTTCTTCCTGCGCCCAACACGGAATTCCTTACCGAGAACGGGCTCCTTGTATCCGCCGTCCGTCCCTCCGATGCTGAACCGCTTCCTGCCATCCGTGTCGTCGACTGGGGTGTGCGTCCGCTTCCGGGGTCGATCATCCTGCCTCCTGCATTTTTCGACCGTGTGCGCCGCACCGAGAACGCGCTGACGATGGAATTCGGTCAGCAGATCCGGCTGCGGACCGTCTACCTCCGCGCGCGTGAGTTCCATCTCGATACCCCGACGGTCAGCTTCTGGTTCGACGAAAAAACCCCTCTGGAAGCCCAGTTGCAGCGACTCAGGACATTTCTGAAAACAATAAAGTTGACGGAGGTGAAGAATTACATTGATTTGAGGCTGACCGGGAGGGTGGTATACAAGTGATAAAAAAGGACTCAGGGCTCAAAAATCAGGGCGCAGGTCCTGAAACCTGACTTTTGAATCCTGAACCCTTAATCCCCTTGCACTTCATTCGACAATCCCCCCACTTTTTTGTCCTGATCACCCATATCACTGCTAGACTCTCCCGCGATGGAAAGTCTGCCACTTATCCTGTCTGTGTTCCTGATGGGGTTGCTTCCGCTGTCATCCCTGTCCGTCCGCCCGGCGGAGACCACAGCAGCCCTGCATCTTGCGCCTCCCGCCCTCATGGCCGGGCAGGAGTTTCCGGGGAAGAGTCTGTCCAAAACAGTCTCCGCGTCCGGCGTCGTCATTCTCGATCTTCAGAGCGGTCAGGAAATTTTCGCTCGCAATGCGGACAGAAAAAGGCCGATCGGAAGCCTCACCAAAATCATGACGGCGGTGGTCATCGCCGAATCGCATGCAATGGATGAGGTCGTGACCGTTCCCAAAAATGTGGCGAATACCGACGGAAGCATCGTTCACCTTGCGCCCGGCATGCATTTTACGGTCGGCGATCTGCTCTCGGCACTGCTGATCCCCTCGGCGAATGATGCGGCCGACACGCTTGCGATTTTCCACAGCGGCTCCCGCGAGGGATTTGTGAGGGATATGAACAGCCGCGCACAGATGCTCGGTCTCAAAAACACCGTTTTTGCCAACCCGAGCGGCCTCGATGACACAGATCAATGGTCGACAGCGCGCGACATCGCCCGGCTTGCGTCGTATGCTCTCAGGAATACCGAGATCCGCTCGCGCATGTCGACCGCCAACGTGACTGTCCGCAACAGGGAGGGTGCCCGTTTCACGCTGCAGCACACGCACGCTTTGCTTGGAAAAGACAGTCCGGTGATCGCCGGCAAGACCGGGACCACTGCCGCTGCAGGCCAGTGTCTCTTCTCCCTCGTCAGCGAGAACGGTCGCGAGTATGTGGTTGTTCTTCTCGGATCGCGTGAGCGGTACATCGATATGCGCGCGGTTCTCCGGGTCCTGAGCAGCTTCTTCGCCTGACATTCATGCGCACGCCTCTTCTTCACTGGCTTTCTCTCCGTGCGCGCGTCCTGCTGGTCGTCGTGTTTATTGCGGGCAGTCTTTTGCCGCCGTACGTGTCCACATCCGCAAGCGCGACGGAGGACGAGGAACTGCCGGCCCAGCAGTTCCTCTTTGTGGAAGAAGGTTTCATCATGAAGTCCTCGTCACTGGGCGAGCAGGGTTCCCGGCTGGCGTTCAGCGAAGGCATCATCCATGTGGTCAAAAACGGAGAATCTGTCGACAAAATTGCGGCGCGGTACAGCGTCAGCGCCGAGACAGTCCGCTGGGCCAACGGCATCACCGGCGCTGTCGCGTTAAAGCCCGGTCAGGAACTCCTCATCCTGCCCGTCGACGGCGTTCTGCACAGCGTCCGCCGCGGACAGACACTCGGGCGCATTGCGCAGCTCTACGACATCCCCGCCGAAGACATCGTCCGTCAGAACAAGATCAAAGGCGGCTTCATCATCGCGGGTCAACAGCTCATCATTCCCGGCGGAAAGCCGATTACCGGAACATCCGTGATGGCGTCTGCCGATGCAGCGCTGCGCTTTGCCGATCAGCTCCCATCCAAAGACATCCGCCTTCCCTTCGGCGAAACCGCCCCATCGGGTATCAGCAGAGCGCCTGCCGCCGCAGCCGCAGCGATACTGTCCCAGACATTGCTTCAGATGCCCTGCAAGGATTGCTTCTACACACAGAAGTACAAACCAGGACACTACGCGGTGGATCTTCAGACGCGCGGGGGCGGTCCCATCTACGCCGCGGAAAACGGGACGGTGATCCGCGCCGATACCGGCTGGCAGGGCGGGTACGGAAGCGTCATCGAAATCGATCACGGCAACGGGCTCGTGACGCTCTACGCTCACAACAAACTTCTGTACGTGAAATCCGGCGACACGGTGAACCGCGGTCAGGTGATCGCCGAAATGGGCAACACCGGTCTCGTCCACGGGCCCACCGGCATTCACTCGCACTTTGAAGTCCGTGTGAATGGCGTCAAAAAGAACCCGAACCTGTATCTGGAATAAGGCATTTGCAAATATATATATTTGCAAATGCCTTATTCCAGAT
>CAYGGB010000177.1:0-2614 GCA_964349295.1 uncultured Candidatus Peribacteria bacterium
CGAAGCCGTCGACCGCGTGGTGGAAAAACTGGAACCGCAGATCAAGAAATATAAGGAGATGCAGACGGGGAAGGGGCGGGCGAGAGCAACCAAGAGGCGACGGGAGGATTGATTCCTGTACATCATCCCTCGTACGAAATTGTTGCGACAATTTCTACTCGGGATGACAGGCCCCTTTTATCAAGAGGGCCTCGTAGCGCCGCTGCGCAGCGCTACTCGGCTACCGTAAATTATCGCCCCGAGTAGAAAACGCCGCAGCGTTTTCGTATCGAGGGGCATTGTTAATAAGTGGCCTGTCATCCCGAGTAGCTCGCGTCGCAACGCGAGCGTACGAGGGATTACTTCTTCGCCTTCGCCTCCTTCTCTCCCTTCGCTGCTGCTTCCGCACCTGCTGCCGGAGCCGCACCTTCCGCAGCCGGAGCCGCTCCTTCTGCTCCCGGTACTGCTGCTGCACCTTCGACTGCTGCCGTTGCCACCGGTGTCACCACTTCCACTGCGCGGGGTTCCTGGATCGTTGCGAGAACCGTATCGGCATCGTCCATCACTTTGACACCCTCCGGAACCTTCAGGTCTTGTACGGAGACGGACGCGTGGAACGCCTCGAGTCCCGCAACAGAAACGATAATGCTTGCGGGGAGATTTCCGGGCAGACAGCGGACTTTGACGTGATCGTGGACGATAAGGAACACGCCGCCCAGCGTCTTGACCGCGGGGGCTTCGCCTTCAAAGCGGACAGGGACGAGGGTTTCGATTTCGGCTTTCATGTTCACCGCGTAAAAATCGGCATGGATCTCGCGGTCGCTCACCGGATCAAAATCCACGTGCTTGAAGAGCACCGGGATCTTCTTTCCCGCCACATCCAGCTCCACCAGTCTGCTTTCCCCCGCCTTGATAAACGCGCTGTGCAGGTCCTGCGAAGGACATTGCACCTGCATGTTGATCTGATTGCCATACACCACGCACGGCACCTGATTGGTGCGGCGCAGAGCGCTCGGTTTGATCGTCGTGTTCCTGGCCGCTGCGGGAAGGGGGATCATGTCCATGGGCGCAGAAGATTACGGGACAGGAGCGAATACGTCAAAGGGATCTTTTCGAGGATTTTAAGGCTTTGATGCAGAGCGTTGTCATTCTGAACAGAGCAAATATCATCCTGAGCGGAGCGAAGGAGACATTTGCGGACTAGCGGTAAACCGGCTTTGTCGTACTTCGCTCCGCTCAGTATGACAAAGCCTCTGTATACCTTTACCTCGGTCCCTTCGGTCCCCTCAGACCCCTCTCCACTTCCAGAAGTACTTCACCGCGCTCACCAGATGAATCCTCGCCGTACGCTTAGAAAAGAGCGCCATCACTCCCCCCTCACTCAACCGGTGCTTGCGGTCGCGGGCATGAACCTCGGGAAAGTAGACGACGCGATGTCCGGATTTCCAGCACCGACGGCAGAGGTCGGTGTCTTCAAAGAAGAGAAAAAACCGCTGGTCGAATCCTCCCAGGTCCGCATAGAGTGACCGGCGCATCACAAAGCACGCGCCCGCCACCCAGTCGACGTCGCGGGTGACGGAGGAATTCATGTCATGCTGGAGGTACCGCTTCATCCGCCCGGGGAAGAGACGGCGCAAGAGAGGGATACGTTTGATAAAGAGATCGGTGAACGTTGGGAACGTCCGGTACGAATCGCGGATGGTCCCGTCCTCGTGGATCAGCTGCGGCGCGAGAATGCCGATGCTGTCGTCCCACTCCATCACGTGAACCATCTTTTCCAGTCCCGCCGGTTCCAGTTCGTTGTCGGGATTGATGATCAGGATGTACTCCCCTTTCGCGGAGCGGATGCCCAGCGCATTCCCCTGCCCGTATCCCTGATTGTGCCGCGCCTCAAGAATCCTAACCGGAACGGATGCATTCGTGGCACGGACCCGGTTGCGCAGATACCCGATCGAATCGTCGGAGGAATGATTGTCAATAATCAGGATTTCGAGCTGGTCTGCCATTGTCTGCCGAAGCAGCGACTGTGCGCACTTCCAGGCATCGCGGCCGGTTTTATAGTTGAGGATGATGGCGGAGATTTTCATCATTTCCAGAAGAGAAAGAACATCATCGCCACAGCAATTCTATAGAGACCAAACACCACAAACGAATGCCCCTTTACGTACCCGATGAACCATTTGACCGCAAACAGCGCGACGATGAACGACAGGACGAACCCGACGGCGAGTGACTGAAGATCAGCGGAGGTGAATTCGTGATACGACCGGAGCAGATCGTACCCTGTCGCGGCCGCCATCGTGGGAATGGCAAGCAGAAACGAAAATTCGACAATCGCCTTGCGGCTGATGCAGAGAAATTCTCCTCCGACAATGGTCGCGGCCGACCGCGAGACGCCGGGGATGATCGCGACTGACTGGCAGATGCCGACGATGACCGCCTGCGCAAAGGTCATCTGACGGATTTCTGTCGCGGATGAGCGCCGGGGAAGCGCCCGCTCAAAAAAGAGGAGGACAAGACCTCCCAGAAACAACGACCAGAGGACCAGGGATGTGCTGCCCAGAAGATACTGTTTGACGATCCCGTGCAGCAGAAAACCGATCACGGCAGTCGGCACAAACGCAGCACCCACAAG
>CAYGGB010000178.1:0-2579 GCA_964349295.1 uncultured Candidatus Peribacteria bacterium
CCCTAACCCTAGCCCTAGCCCCAGCCCCAGCCCTATTCCCGAAGAAACTCCGCCTCCCGCAGAATCACCCGCCCCCTGATCAGTGCGTCGAAACGTCTTCCACGGCCTGTTCCGCCAATGGTTCGAGCTGCGTATTCCTGAGCGCCTCCTGACAATAATTACGATGATTTTCGCGCTCATCGTTCAGACGACGGCGCGGCAGATGGGCACTGTGGTAGGCATACCAGCCATCGGATTCGGCAGAGTGTTCAGGTGTCGAAATCATGACAATGCAGAAAAGCGCTGCATTAAAAATTAACACCCGTGGTTTGTCAAATACATTCGGCGCTACGGCAAAAATCAATCCCCGGCCATCGGCATCACCCGTGGATCCGGCACATCTTTTTTCGTGAGTTTTTCCAGCTCTGCATCCCGCTCAGCCAGCAATTTCTGCAGCTGCTGGACCCGGCGCTGATAGGGAACCGCAGGATCCGGACGCGCCCGCAAAAATTTCCGGGGATCGAACTCCGGCTCGCTCCTGCTTTTTGAATTCAATTGTACGTTGTGTTCAAGTGGATCACATACACCCACGGTATAGACCAGCGCCAGATTTGCGGCTATTGCCACACCAAGGAGAATTTCCAGAATGCGTTCTTTTACTTTGGATTCCTCTGGGGATTTCGGCTTGTCAGGAACAGGTTGCGTAGAAACAGATTCCATACCAAGTATCCTGCTCCCGTTGTATCCAATGTCAATCACGCATTGGTATGCACCGCGCTCACATCGTCATCCTCCTCCACCGCCTCCACAAATGCGCCAAGTTTCTCCAGCGCCGCCGCATCCATCGCCGGAGCTTTCTGCGTTGCGATGTATGACAATCCTGCGGAAAGAATCTCTACGCTGTTTTGCTTGAGAAAATCCCTCGCTTTCATCCAATCATTGACCGATGTGACAACCGATAAAATATCATCATCCACAGAAACATCTTCAGCCCCAAAATCAATAAGCTGAAGCTCGAGATCATCCAACTTTCCTCCTGAGCCTGACGAAGGATCCACTTTCCACTTTCCACTGACAAGTCCTTTCCTCTCAAACATCCACAGCACCGAACTTGTCTCCGCAAAATTCCCCCCATGTTTGCTCACCGCCGACTTCACGTTCGCAATGGTGCGGTTGCGGTTATCGCTCAGGCATTCGATCAGACACGCGACACCACCCGGTGCATATGCCGCATACAGGATTTCCTGCATCGCTTCGCCCTTGAGTTCACCAGATCCTTTTTTGATCGCGCGCTCGATGTTGTCGTTCGGCACGCTCTCAGCCTTGGCATTATCGACCGCCGCGCGGAGTGACGCATTCGTCCGCGGATCCGGTCCGCCGCGCGCCGCCATTTCGATCAGCCGCGCATGACGCGTGTAGACCTTGTTGCGCCTGGCGTCCTGCGCGCCTTTTCGGACTCTGATGTTTGCCCATTTGGAATGACCTGACATGCCCTGAGAGTACCAAATACCTGCATGTTGTGCAGAATTGCTGAATAATTCTAAATATGTTATAATATATCAAATGACACATACACACCGTGAAGCACAACAGGAAGACGTTTCGACGGGATTCGACATCGATATCCCTCCTTCCTCCAGAGACAACGCCTCAACCGGAGAGGTTTCCATCCACACACGCGACACGCACGCGGATATTGCGATCGCGATGGAAGCGGGAACACACCCCGATGCGAAACAGCGCGAACTGGCACATACCATCCGGACCATGCGGGATATTTCCGGAGAGAGAATCATGCCGAATGGCGAAACAGTTTTTCACGCACTCACCCGGCGGATGGCCGACAAAAAAGATCCGCTGCATGCGGCGGGATGCACGATGCAGGACATCATGACGGCAATGAATGCAGCCGGATATCCCATGTGGCGCAGAACGGACAGTCCCCCTCCCTCATATCAGCCGCTGTGCAACGACAAAATTGGCGTCGGCAACGATCTCGTCTGCGCATGGCTGAACGTCGATGATGCGAAAAAATCCCCACGGGGCCGCATGATCGGCCAACTGCAGACGGTGATCGACCGCTTCAACGACCGGTGGGATGCGCGATTCACGCGACTGAAAAAAGGTTCAACAGGAACCCAGGTGGCCTTCACCGAAGACAAGGCGACGGACCTGAAAAGGCTGTATGACGCATTACTCGAAATGGCCAGGACTATCGTTACCCGATCCAGGCGCGCTCCGTCCGGCATCACAGAGCCGGAACGGGAACCGTCGCCCCTCACCGAACCGCAGGCCTCCGAACTCGCACGCGCCCTGCTGCGCGAGAACGGGTACATTGTCGAATCGACACGGAAAAACGGGACAGTCATTACCGACAAAAGACGCGGCGATGTCTTTCAGGATATGACTGACGCAGCCTGACCGACTATTTCCGATACGCCATAAACGCCATAAACCGCGCCCGCTCCACCGCCGTGCGCAGCATTTTCTGATGGCGGAGACACACACCCGTGTAGTAACGCTTCATGATGTTGCCGAAGTAATCCACGTACGGCTTGATCGTCGGATAATCCTTGTAATCGATGTACTTCGCCCCGCCA
>CAYGGB010000179.1:0-2562 GCA_964349295.1 uncultured Candidatus Peribacteria bacterium
GACAGCCGTTGCGGAAGTAGTGCTGGATGCGCGGACCGAAGATCTCGTTGCCGAACAGCTTGATGAAGATTTCCATCGCGTCAAGGGATGCCCGGTCTTTCTCCTCTGGCGTTTTTGCCTCAAGAAGATTCAGGCCCATGGGACGTTCGATATCGGCGGGATCGAAAACCACGATGTCTTTGGCACGTTCTTTGGGCACGTGCGCGAGCGCATCCTCGATCAGATCACCGTGCGGATCGACAATGCAGAGGCCTTCGTTGGCAGCGATGTCCTGACGCGACTGCCAGCTGAGCAGTGCCGATTTCCCGCAACCGGATTTTCCGATGATGTACTGGTGACGCGTGCGGTCGCCGCGGAGAAAGTGGATCGGATTCTCGACCGCGCGATGGCGGTTGATGCCGATCAGGATGCCCTCTTTGGGCGCGTTCGGCGGCGGAGGCAGAACCTTGTAGCTGATCCACTGGATGATCGGGACTTTGTTGTAGCGGCTGTCGGGGAAGTGATACAGACCGGCGAGTTCTTTTTCGACGAGCAGGTTGCGCCGGTGCATGAATCCGTTGATGCGGTGCTTCCACAGCCAGTGGATGATGGGTGCATTGAGGGAATGCGGAAGGAAGTCGACGAACATCCGGTGATTCTGGAACCAGTTGCCGTACAGGTCTTTGAAGACGTTGAACGCGACCTGCATGTTGCTCGTGATGTCCTCGGCGCGCTTCCAGGTTTTGGCCGCGGCAAGGATGCGAACGGAGACGTGGAAACCGCTCATGCCGGCCTTCTGGCCCATGCGCTTGTAAAGCTCTTCTTCGGGTTGGATCATACGGACGAACGAATCACCGCTCGCCGCGCCCGGCGCGAAAGTGGATCCCTCGGTTCCCGTCGCAACACCACCGATCACGCGCATGATGTCGGAAAAGATCGGTACATGCGAGATCCAGCTGTCCGCCTTTCCCTTGAATTTGGTGCTGGCAAAGCGCTTCACTTTGGTACTCCAACGGTCGCTGAACACCGGCGTGATGACGAGCTGGATGCATGCCTCCTCCTCCGGCTCCAGCTTGCTCAGCACGTTGGCAATATCGTTGAGCGGATCATCCTGCATTTCCTCGTAGAAACGGATGGGATACGCCCACTGTTTGCGCGTCCGCATGTTGTAGCCGACGAGTTTGGCGCCCTTGGGCCAGATCTCGGGCGTCTTCTGCAGACGCACTTCGGCGTCGGAGTAAAACGACGTGATCTGTTTCTCGACGATGGAGATGAGGCTCGGCTGCGTGATCACATAGAACGCCAGCTCCCCTTTTTCGACGTACATCTCGAAGCTCATGGTCGCGTACCGGAAAATCCAGAAGTGGATGAGCTGCCAGAAGCTGAGGCTTTTCACTTCCCAGAGCGCGCGGTACAGCTGTTCCATGATCGCCACTTTTTCCTTGAAATCTTTTTCGGTGCGTTTCTCCTGGTCCATCTTGCTGTCGCTGCGCGGGAGAAGAACCTTCATCGACACGAGCGATCTGGACTTCCACCACGCGTAATAGAAACGCATATCAAGAATCGCCAGCTTCACAAGCTCGTAATAGAAGACGATCCACAGCAGATTCCAGACCGGACTCTGCACATACCAGGCCCAGAGCCACGCCAGAAAATCCGAATTGAACAGGCGGCTCACCACCTCAATCGAGATCAGGAGAATCGGCCAGAAGAGGAGACGGAGGATGGACGCCACAGGCAGGGGAAAAGATACGGGAAAATCTAGTAATTATAGCAGAAAATGCCTATTCGGCATAGATATTTGGATGCCTTATTGTGTGCAGGAAACGACATTCATCCTCAGCTCCCTCCTCGCCCCTTCCCTCGCCCCGATCGTAAACACATATTCGCCCGCAATCGACGGCATGAACTCATGCGATTCCCCGGGCAAAATCCAGTCCTGAATGTATGAAATATTCCCGTCAGGATACCGGACTGACCGCAACACGATGGGACGTGCCGATCGGATCATGAGACTGTGACCGGACGCGAGCGTCCCCGGAATGCCGCCGATGAGCCGCGTTTTTCCCGAGATGCGGATCGCACGGACAGGATCTGTGTCGCTGCCACACTGATCAACCAGCGTCGCATCGCCAAGACGCTTGAACGTCGCGCGGAAATGGCCCTTCGAACGGTCCTCGATGGATGTGAAAGCGGCGACGCTCAGATCCATATCGCGACCCTCCACGTACGGGCCGCGGTCATTGATGCGCACCGTGACGGATTTTCCGTTGGCGATGTTCGTCACATTCACCAGTGTGTTGTACGGGAATGTCCGGTGCGCGGCGGTCAGCGCGTTCATGTCGAACGTCTCCCCGAATGCGGTCCCCTTCCCGTGAAATTTCTCCCCGTAGAGACTGACCTCGTGATCTTCGCGCATCAGAAGATCGTCCAGAGAACGCATCAATGACATCACATCTTCTTCCGTCACGGGATGATCGACAACGCGCGGCGGCCCCTCAAATTCGTTGCTGAGCATGACTCCCGGGAGCGGATATTTTGTGAGGAGATCAGTGAAATTTTCCCTTGTCAGAGCCGAAATAT
>CAYGGB010000180.1:0-2553 GCA_964349295.1 uncultured Candidatus Peribacteria bacterium
CTCATCACACTGCGCAAGCCCGGTCGTCTGCCGGCGATTCTGTACTGCTTTTCGAGGAAGGATACGGAGGCACTCGCGGATGATCTGCGGGCCGAGGGATTCGCGTGTCTTCCCTATCATGCTGGCCTTGATCAGCGGTTGCGGCGCGAGACACAGGAGAAGTTCATGCGTGATGAGATCGCCATCGTGACCGCGACGATTGCCTTCGGCATGGGCATCGACAAGCCCGATGTCCGCACCGTCGTGCACATGGATCTGCCCAAAAATATCGAGGGGTACTATCAGGAAACCGGCCGCGCGGGTCGCGACGGACTCCAAAGCGACTGTATCTTCTTCTATTCCTTCGGCGACAAGTTCAAGCAGGAGTTCTTCATCAGCCAGATGACCGATCCCCGCGAGCAGGCGGTTGCGCGTGAAAAGCTCCAGTCAATGCTCGAGTACGGGGATCTGAGAACCTGCAGACGAACGTTTCTGCTCTCGTATTTCGGTGAAAAGCGCGACGAGGAATTCTGCGGCGCGTGTGATCGTTGTCTGCAGAAGACCGATCGTTTTGATGCGACGGTGATCGCGCAGCAGATCCTGAGTGCCGTGATCCGGACAGGAGAACGGTTTGGTGCCGCGCATGTCTGCGATGTCCTTCTCGGTCATCGGTTAAAGCGTATTGTCGAACTGCAGCATGACGCTCTGTCGGTGTTTGGCATCGTCAAAGAATTCGATGACCGGCAGCTGCGGGATATCATTGGAGAGCTGATGGAGAAGAAATTTCTGCGCAAAGCGGACGGCCAGTATCCGACGCTCTCGGTGACGGATGCGGGACGGGCCTTTCTTCTGTCAGAAGAGAAACTGGAATTGCGGAAGCCCGAGGTGAATCAGGAGATTGCCGAGCGTTCCGATTCTGATCAGGACATTGCCTACAATCCCGATTTATTTGAACAGCTGAGGACTCTGCGCCGTTCACTTGCTGATGAGCAGAAAGTCGCCGCATTCGTCATTTTCGGTGACCGCTCGCTCCGGGAGATGGCGGCATACTTTCCGCAGACTCCGGAAAGCTTCGGGAAAATCTACGGCGTCTCCGAGCGGAAATTTCTCCAGTATGGGCCACGGTTCCTGCCGGTTGTCCGGGAATTCTGCCTGGCGAACGGATTGCAGGAGCGTGATATTCCGGTGGTGAGTTCCACGGGGATAGCGGACAGACGACGAAAGAGGACGGTACAGCGGAAGGGATCGACGTATGAAGAAACACGCGTGCTTCTGGAGCGGAAACTCTCTCTGACGGAGATTGCGCGGGAGCGGGATCTCAAAGAAGGCACGATCATCCAGCATATCGAGGCGCTCGTGCAGGCGGGAGTGGAGATCAACATTGATGCGCTCCGTCCGGCTGCGGACATTTTTGATCCCATTGCTGCCGCATTCCACTCGCACGGCATGGTCGCGCTGTCACCGGTGTTTGATGAGCTGGAGGGCAGGTATTCTTTTGATCAGTTACGGTTAGTTCGGGTATTTATTCGTGAAAAATATCAGCTGAATGACAAAAAGTCTGTATAAATAAATTATTCTAAAAGTGCACGGGTGTGTCATTCTGAGCGGAGCGAAGAACGACACACCGATGTCTGGTTCGCTCCGCTCACCATGACATCTCTCCTCAGTGATTTTGATCCAGCAGCATCTTCCTGATTTTTGCATCGTCCGGTTTCTTCCACGGATTGCATGTCGCCACGCGAACGATCGCAAAGAACATCCCGATCACCAGACCTCTGTCATGCAGCATCTTTGCCGCATAGACCGAACATGTCGGTTCATGTCTGCAGAATCCGTATGGATGCAGATGCCGCAGCGGCCCGTGGTCCGGCGAGAGCGTCATCTGATACATCCTGATGACGGAGATCAGGAGATTTCGGGGCAGATGCCAGAGCATGCGGAGAAGTTGCTTTACCATGAATTGTGAATCAGAGAATTGATCATCATTCTGTCCTTCCATATGCTAAAGGACAATCTATGTCAGCATTTTCCGATGTCGCGGTGACCATGAACGGCGTTCTCTCGGTTCTTTTTGCGATCGTCGCCGTCATGATTCTGATCGTTCTGTATCATCTGCTCTTCATTGTGTCCGATCTGCGCAAAATCACGCGCCGGTTTGAGGAAACGTCGGCGCAGGTGGAAGCCGTGGTTCTCAAGCCGCTGGCGATGATCGACGAAGCGCTGAGTTGGGTGATCGATTTCCTTCAGCAGCCGAAAAAAGCGAAAAAGCACCACGCAGCCAAAGAAAAAGGCGAAAAGCCTTTCGACGTGGAGGCCATCTGATGTCTGTTTATGGCAAAAGCACGGCCATCACCGGCGCGAAGACCGCAGTCGGGCTCTTCCCGAAAGCGCACGCTTGTCTACGCACTCAGTTCACTGGAACACGAGGTGGAGCGGCTGCCCCGGGAATTTGAATATGTCATTTATCCGGTGAAACACCTGTGGCTTTCGTATCTGCGGGGGATCGCCTACGGCCTTGGTGCCCTCACGGTCGTCGTTGTCGTTGTCCCTCTGGTACTCTGGTTTCTCCAGAAA
>CAYGGB010000181.1:0-2549 GCA_964349295.1 uncultured Candidatus Peribacteria bacterium
GCTGGATCATTGCGATCAGCTCTGCAAGCACCATCAGTCCGTAGGCAAAAGGATTGCCGATATTGGCAGGATTGAGCAGGAAAAAGAGATACCACCCCAGGCTCAGCACCGCGACGGTGAGGAGTGCCGGAGTAGCCGCTTGTCGATTACTGATGTTTTGCATGGTTCAGGAAGCGATTTGGAAGGATGTATACCTTAGAATATTTTGACATTAAAAGCAAGTCTCATGCGATGAACCATTACACCGCATTTTCTGGCCTGTTAACAGAAAAAACTGTACTTTTTCGCCGTATGAAACCTCTCAAAAAAATCACGAAGACCGACGCAGAGTGGAAGGCACAGCTGACACCGGAGGAATATGACGTGACGCGCCGGAAAGGAACCGAAGCGCCCTTCTGCGGCCTGTTGCTCGCGAACAAAGACAAAGGCTCGTACAACTGTATCTGCTGCGACCTCCCGATTTTCCACTCCGATGCCAAGTTTGAATCGGGCACCGGATGGCCCAGTTTTTACAAACCTGTCGACGGCCATGTGGAGGAACATATGGACAACACCCACTACATGCAGCGGACAGAAATTGTCTGCGCCCGCTGCAACGCGCACCTCGGCCATGTGTTTGATGACGGCCCCCCGCCGACGGGAAAACGATACTGCCTTAATTCTGTGTCGCTGAAATTTATAAAGGAATAATGGCATGGGGATGCGAAGAAATCACACCGTCAACTGCAGGATTTCTCCGCTTAAATTGAAGATGGCCGCGAATAAACAACCGAACGGAAAAGACCGTGAAAATCCCCTGCAAAAACCGTAAGAAGACATCCGCCTGTCCCTCTCTTATGCCGAGGCACAACGCCTCGTTTTTATTTCTTTATCTCTTTCCCACTTCTCTTCTATGCCAGACCCTCAGAACTTTGATGATCGCGGAAGTGGCCAGCAAAACAACCGGAATGAACGGCAGGGACAAAATTCCGGCAACTTCGCGAATGACCCGGCGCGGGCAAGCGAGGCAGGCAAGAAAGGTGGCCAGAGCCGCGGTGATGCCAACAGGAGATAGCCGGGAAAGATTGACGAAGACGGGGTTCTAGAGGACCCCGTTTTCGAAAGCCGGATATTTTCGTAAGGAATCCCCTCCTCCGGCGTCGTATAGCCGGATGAACACTTCCTCTCTCCATCATTATCGGCACGACTGGCGGCTGGAAGAACTGCGCATCGCGATGCCGTTTCTGCTCGCGGCGTTCGCGAGCCTGGTTGCAGCGGTTGTGGTGATTGCGCTGCAGTGATGCGGCAACCGTAGCTATACAGCCAACGAAGAGGGTGGCGCTTTGCCATATGCATATCTATACTTCCCGCGATCCATTCTCCTGCTTGCAGGCCGTAGCTCGCCCGCAGGCGAGCGAAGGATCCAGTTTTGATCGATCAGCTCTTTCCTCCATCGTCTTCACTCCAACTCATTCCCCTGTAGCTCAGCGGTAGAGCAGCTCGCTGTTAACGAGAAGGTCGCAGGTTCGAATCCTGCCGGGGGAGCCAAATTGTACGATCAGCCTTTTCGGCCTTCTGCCGGAAGGGAGAAACCCAGTCCACGACTAGCTTTCCGTCACTTACATAGAAGTTCGAACCGAGCGATTTGATGATCGCACCCCTCGATACGGGCGATCCGTATTTGATGGCTTCCTGTGCCAATTTTACGAGTTCGAAGCACCGCAGAACGTGGTCGATCCATTCGTTGCCGGTGTCATGCAGCTCGTTCATCGCACCCTGCAATTCGTCTTTCTTCCCTTTAAGAGAGGCCAATCTGGCATCAATCGCATCGAGGACGCCCATTTTGCGGGCATCTTCCCTCTGCCCGAAGATGTCGCAGATCTCTTTGTCGATCTGGGCGTACTCGCGCTCCAAGGCTCCGCGCTTGTCTTTGAAGTTCTTAAAATGCAACTCATGGTCTTTTCGCATCGTCTCTCGCATGAACGGCATATCGTCATCCTCGACCTGCAAAAGCGACAAGTTCGCGAATAACTGATCCAAGAGCGGCGTTTGTTCGATAGAATTCCCGCAGTGCGAATTACGATTCTTGCATGAGTAGTAAATATACTTCCCCTTCTTCAACTCGGGACTCATCGTATGGGTCTTACACTTCCCGCAACGAGTACAGCCCCCGAGCAAAAACAGTTCTCGTTTCAACTCGTCTTTCGATCGGCACGTATTCGTGCGCCGACCGGAAAGAACAATCTGCACGCGCTCCCAGACCTCCGTTTCCACTAATGGCTCATGCGAAGCCTTACAGCGCTCCCCTTGGTACACTTTGAGCGCTTTATAGGCGGGATTGCGCAGCAATTGATGCATCGTGCTTTGCTTGATCGGCAGACCGTTTATATGTTTCCTAGTCGGCTTGGATCTCAACCCAACCTTCTTCGCCTCGACACAAAGGGCTGACAATGAATAGGCGGATGTAGAAGCTAGCAGGAAAAGGCTTTTCACCTTCGGCGCAGTGTCGGGGTCGATCTCCAACCATTTCTTGCCCTCGCGTGAGAGCACACAATGTTTGATGATCCATT
>CAYGGB010000182.1:0-2518 GCA_964349295.1 uncultured Candidatus Peribacteria bacterium
GGATTCGCCGTCGAGGCGCATGATCCGTACATCAAGACTGAGGAGATCAGAAAGCTGGAGATGACGCCGGGGTCGCTCACCAACGGTCCATATGATGCAGTCGTGTACCTCGTCCCTCATCAGGAATACATACAAGCCGGGATTGAGGGGATCGTGAAGGCGGTGAAACCGGGCGGGGTCGTCTTTGATCTGAAGTCGCTATTAGGAGAGAAGTTGATCACAAAGAATGGGAGGAAATATCTGGCTCTCTGACAATATGACGAACAACACCCCTGATCATCCATTGGTTGAGCTGGTGAAGTTCCACGAACTCTCCGCGCAGCAAATTTGTCTGGCGCTTTGTGATGAATTCCTGCCACAGGACATCCGGAATAATCCGGAAATATCAGATCACATCCAGGTCGAGCGCATGCTCGCAAAACGTTTATTCAAAACCGCAGGAATCGCCCGCATTCTTCTGCAACGCATTCTGGAAATAGAAAAAATGGCAAAAGAAATCGGATTGGACCATAAATTTATGGCAATATTGAATAATCCGGAGCTGAAAAAACACATTACAAAAGTGATTGGTGAATCAGAAAGTTACAAGTGAAGGGAGTTTTTCTGAATTCGACTGCTCCATTCATAAAATACTCTCGGATTCCCAGCTGTCGGTCTCCGAGCCGGCCATTGGTGGGGCTTCCAAATACCTGCTTTTTTACTTGAATTTGATATTCCAAGTAATAAAATACTCTCGGATCCCCCGCCGTCGGTCTCTGAGCCGGCACTTGGTGGGGTTTTCCATGTGGTCATTCTGCAAAAGGAAATAGCGACAGAAGATATTTCTTCCCAGAGGAACGATCTTGTTTAACGATCACGGAGAAACGAGTTTTATCACGCGCAAGACCTATAAACTCATGATAGATAACACCCGGCACCTCTGCATTTACGAAAGTTTTTGGAGGAATTTTGGACATGTTCAGAAGTTCCAGTGCACAGACAAAGTATCTCAATCGTCGGGTACGATCATGTTTCAACTTCTGGTTAATATGAATCCAGAAATAATCGAAGAATATTTTGTCTTTTCTGAAGAATGCGGAACGCACATATGGTCGTCGTTTTGTTTTTCTCTGAAGAGCGCGAAAAATCTGTCGAATCTGCGGCATAATATCCGCGTATTTATGGCCCATAAGAGGATGCGAATGACAAAGGTATGTTCCCGTCACCGCCATGCGATTATTTCTCCTTCGCATGTTTCAGGAAGAATTTTTCCTGTTCCTCACGGCGCAGTTCGTCGTAAAAATGCTCTTCTTCCCGCTCGCGCTCCCATTCCGTTTCTTCGTCCCAGAGTCTCCGGGTTTCCATCTCGCACTCAAACAGGAAATCTTCATCTTTTTCGCTTAATCCGCTCTCTCGAACGATCTCCTCGGCATGCCGCATGTTGATGCGATACCGGAGAATATCGCATTGAACCTGCAGTTCCAGCAGTTCTTTTTCCAGTTCTTCTTTGGAGGTAGGGAAAGGCATAAAATTTTGGTAAAAAATAAGGGAAGGAACGATGAACCGGAAAAGAAGCCACATGAAGAGACCTTCGGAAAGAAAGTTTTGTCGTACCTCAAATTTTGGCTTCCAGAAGACATAAAATCAGTTCCACACCCCTGTGGAACGTCACCCGGTCCTACGCATAAAACCCCTCAATTTCCTTCCTGTTCCCCTGCATCCATTTGTAGAGAAGCGGGATTCCTTCCGTGATGCCCGTCGCGGCGGTCCAGCCCATGTCCTGCTCGGCTTTCCCGTTGTCGCTGATGAAGATGGGCTGATCACCCGGACGTTCGGCGGCAAAATCGTACGTGAGCGGGATGCCGAGATCGTTTTTGAGGAACGCGAGGAATTCCAGCAGCGAGAGTGTGTTGCGCTTGCCGCCGCCCAGGTTGTAGACCTGACCAGATGTGACGGCGATCTGTTCGATAGCGCGATCATAGGCATCGACAAGGTCATCAACGTACAGAAGATCGCGCACCTGCTTTCCGGTTCCGTAGATATGAACGGGACGCTTGAGCATCCCTGCGATCATGAACCATGCGACCCACCCCTGGTCCTCAATGCCAAACTGATGCGGTCCATAAATGCAGGATTGTCTCAGGACAACCGTCTTCAGACCGTACAAGCGGGCGTAATCGCGAACATACTGATCGGCGGCGCCCTTGCTGCAGCCGTACGGCGAGTGAAAATCGAGCTGTTCCTGTTCGGAAACCCCAGGACGTCCGTCCGCAAATACACACCTGTCACCCTGCACAGAAACGGCGACGTGCTCGAGCCCGCCGTAGACTTTGTTGGTGGATGCGTAGAGAAGAATTGGCTTGCGGGATGACTGACGGACTGCCTCCAGAACATTGAATGTACCGCCCGCATTGATATCGAAATCCTCGCGCGGATTTTTCACGGACGTCGTCACAGCAACCTGCGCCGCGAGATGCAGAATGACGTCATTCGCATCAGTCAGCGTCAAAAGTTGATTCTGATCGGTGCGGATATCCCC
>CAYGGB010000183.1:0-2511 GCA_964349295.1 uncultured Candidatus Peribacteria bacterium
TGCTTTTTCGCTTCGTCCTGGCTGAGCTTCGCGACTTTCTGCAGCGCCTCGCGGTGCTTGGCGGCCGCGACGCCGACTTCCTGTTTCTCGATATCCAGGTCGCGCTGCAGCTGTTCCACATGCCCGCGCTGGCGCTCCACCTCCTTCACCTTCTGGTCGAGGGTCCGTTCTTTCTCCTCCAGCCGTCCCTGCTCTTTTTCGAGTTTCGACTCCAGTTCGGTGGCGTGGAGTTTTGCCTCGCTCACGATCTCCCGCGCGCTGGCCTTCGCCTCGTTTTCCATTGATCTGACCTGATTTCTCGCTTCGAGAATCTTCGTTTCGACTTTGCTGAGCTGGCGCTCCTGTTCGGCGATCTGCGCCTGCATCGCCATCGAAATTTTCTTGCCTTTGGAAAAGACGTACCAGCCTGCGGTGATTCCGCCAAGGAAACCGCCCACAAGCATGAGCATCATAAGTGCAATCGTCATAGGTCAGGGGGGAAAACCCTCCCGTGTCTTCAGGCCCTCAGGCACCAGCAGCGAGTCAATACCGGCGAAATTGCCGCATTGCACGTATCAAAATGGTGGAGTCGGAGTGGGGAAAACATGGGAGATGTACGGAGGAAGTCTACCCCTTGCGGAGGGGAGGGCAAGTCCTGACCGCCCTCATCCAGGCCCTCATCCGGCGCTGCGGCGCCACCTTCTCCCGCTGCGGCAGGAGAAGGACCCCCGGACGTTCCACACCCCTGTGGAACGTCCGGGATTGGCTTACAGAAGAGCAAAAACTGGAATCGTCCGGAGCAATCTTCCAAGACCCCTCTCCCGGACCGTCCAGAAGCCTTTCATGCTGTGTCTCCTGTGTTTTCTTCCCCCGATTGTATGATGTCTCTCCGGTCTCTGTTGCCTCTTCTCTGTCTGTTCACCTTTGCCTGTGCTGATCCTGCGTATGCGAAAGCCGTCATCAGCGAGGTGAACTGGGCGGGATCTGATCTGAGTACGGCGGATGAGTGGGTGGAGATCACGGAATCGGGCTTGGGTTCGGGTTCGGATTTGGGTTCGGACATCGGTGGGTGGACGCTGACGTCGGTGAATGGAAGCGGGGTTGAAAATGTCATTTTTGCGTTTCCTGTCGCCGCCCGGATTGTTTCTGGACAGTATCTGATCATCAGTCACTTCGCGGCAGCACAGTCGAGGCTTCTTACCGAACCGGCATTCGTATCATCATCGATAACGCTGCCGAATACGAAACTTCTTCTCAGACTCCGCGATGCCGCCGGTCAGGTGATCGATCAGGCGGATGACGGGGTGGGGGACCCGATGGCGGGCGAGAATATTTCCTCTCCGGTCAGGAAGTCGACCATGGAGCGGATTGATATCACAAAATCCGGCGCAGACGCATCCAACTGGATCACCGCGACGGACACGGTTGGGTGGGATGACGGTGTGACGGTGATGCGGGGCACTCCAGGATTTCCTCATGCCACTGCGCTTTCCCCAACGCAGTCATCCTCGTCATCCTCCCCATCCTCGTCTTCTTTGTCATCCTCATCCCCGGCATCCTCGGCTTCGTCGGCATCTTCGGTCTCTTCTCAGGTCTCATCATCCAGCACTTCAGTCACAACTCTCACGACATCATCCTGCCCCTCCTGGGATCCGTTCATCTCCCTCCAGTCCGGAGCGACGACCGGCGAGGAAAAAGTCACGCTGAACATCCAGATTCTCCAGCGTTTCGGCTCGCTCGGATCGGCGGCATGTTCGGTTGATTTCGGAGATGGGACGATCAGCCCCAGCTGCAACCCGCCGTCGCACACGTACGATCACGCCGGAAGTTTCACAATCCGCGCCGAAATCCGTGGCGTGTGCGAAACGGCAATCCGGACGATGGCCGTGGAGGTGAGTCCCGGTGCCGGCGCGTCTTCATCTGTATCCGCCCAGGGGCCGTCACCGGCCAGCGATTCACCGTCAGGAGGGGAAGATCTCATGACGGATCGCTGGCCCGTGGCGGCCGGCCCATCATTTATCCTCTCCGCGGTTCTGCCGAATCCCGACGGGAAAGACGCGGGAAAAGAGTGGATCGAAATCGTCAGCCTGTCGCCGCAATCCGCGAATCTGAACGGATGGAGTCTCCGGATTCCGCATGGCAAAAAGAGCAAGTATGTCTTTGGCGATGTCGGGTATTCGCTGCGCGAAAGCAAACGGTTTCTTGCAGAGGAGTTCGGCATGACGCTTGGGAATGATGCCGGGGAAATCTCGTTGCTCGATCCCTCGGGAAAAACCGCATCGGCACTCGCGTGGACCGCCGCGCGCGATGGCGTCATCATCCGGCCGCAGAGGAGCTTTACCGGGAATATCCGCGCGCGCATAACGCACGTGGTCGACGGCGACACCGTGGACGTTGCCGTCACCGACGCGTCATCGCAGTCATCCGGGGAACTCGGCCGCACCGAACGTGTCCGCCTGATCGGCATCGACGCGCCCGAACTCCATGCAAGTGATCCCCGGCAACGGATGCTCGCCAAACGCGCGATGGAAT
>CAYGGB010000184.1:0-2477 GCA_964349295.1 uncultured Candidatus Peribacteria bacterium
ATGTTATAATATTATCAAATACCCACACAACATATATGAGTACAAACAAAGGAAAGCAGCTCGTTGAATATGTTCTTCATTCCCTTGAGGGAAAAGGAGTTGAACAGACAGAACTTGTACAGGTTATCCGCGATGAGCTGGAGAAGAACAAAGAGGAAGTCGGTCAAACAGTAACAACTTTTTTGAATGCGGATGAACATGCAATTGGCAGCGATTTGCTTCCGCAAAAGAGTGAAATACGAAATGCGCTTACCCCCTTGCGCAGCGCAATGGACATACTAAAGACATCTGCCGACAGTGCAGGAGTTGTCCGGGAGCTTGGGACATTTTTCAAGCGGTACCATCAGGCACTGGGTGTCGGGGAACGCAAAGACCAAGATACGCCCGGCAAAAATCCACCATCCTGGATGTCGCAAAAACAGGGGAATCCCCCTGAGAAAACAGAAGAGCAGTAAAAAGATGTTTTGGTGCAGATCTTCTTTCCCTGTAGGCTTTTTTCATGAAGAAAGCCGTAGCATCGGGTTCCCGGATATTTGAAGATCAGTATGGAAAATTAAACGAACAGCAGCGGCAGGCCGTGGATACGATCGAAGGGCCGGTCATGGTCGTTGCCGGACCAGGAACAGGAAAAACACAGGTTCTCAGTATGCGGGTTGCCAATATCCTCAAGAAGACCCAGATGCGCCCCTCGAATATCCTCTGCCTGACGTTTTCCGTCAGTGGCGCCACGGCGATGCGGGAACGTCTTCGCAAATTGATCGGTGCAGATGCCTATGGAGTGAAAGTCTCGACGATTCATGCGTTTGCCCAGTCGATTATCGAGGAAAATGCTTTCCTGTTTGATGATTGGAGTGCACGGGAGCAAATCTCCGATCTGGAGAAAGTCCGTCAGATGAATACAATTATTGATCAGATTTCCGGGCAATCTGAACTGATAAACCCGAAAGATCCCTATGGAAGAGTAACGGAAATTTTGCAGAGAATCAGTCAGGTCAAACGTGAAGGGAAGTCTTTGCAGGATCTTCTGCGCGTTGCGGATGACTATGACGTGGTGATGGCAGAGAAAAGCAAGCCGGGTACGAAAGTACATGAGAAAAATCTTGCAGCAGCGCGCAAATTCCGCGATTTTATCACGATCTTCAAAAAATATCAGGAGATGATGGAGAAGACCAGCAGGTATGACTATGACGACATGATCCTGCACGTTATCCGCGCGCTGAGCGAAGAAGACTGGCTCGTCCAGAATCTTCAGGAGCGCTATCAGTACGTTCTGGTTGACGAGTTTCAGGATACGAACGGCTCTCAATACAGGTTCATCGAATTGCTGACGACCTACAAAGACCTTCCGAACGAACCGAATATTTTTGTGGTCGGGGATGATGACCAGGCGATTTACCGGTTTCAGGGTGCGAACCTCCAGAACATGCTTTCGTTTCATACCCGTTTCCCGAAGGCGCCGGTCATCGCACTGACCGTCAGTTATCGCTCATCTCAGGCGATTCTGGATGCAGCAAGAAATCTCATAGAAAGGAATGAAGAGCGGCTTGTTGGCAGAATCCCCGGATTACAGAAACTGCTCACGGCGGCATCCGGTAAAGAGGGGATTGCGCCATTACTGCTGCGTCCTCCGAGTGATACTGCGGAACCGTGGTTACTTGCTGATATCATCGAAGAACGGATCAAAAAAGGCATCCCCCCGGAAGAAATTGCCGTCCTGACGCAGACAAATCTGGAACTGTTTCCTCTGTTTGACGTCCTTCGGGCCAGAGGGATACCCGTTCTCCTTCGGGGAAAAGATGATCTTCTGATTCATCCGCTCGTCCTGCAAGCGATTACCATCATTGAAGCATTGGATAACCCCCGGAACGATGCGAAACTTTCCGCAGCTCTCGCATGCGGATGTTTCGGCGTCCATCCTGCAGATCTTGCACGATTGCATGGCGCAGCCCGTGAAAAAAAGAGCCACATACTTGAACTGCTGTTGGATATCGAATCCGGTAACGAGATATCTCTCATCAGTCAGGAAAAACTCATGACGGCACGGGATACGTTGCTCGATCTTCATTACAAGGTGACATCCAGTACTGCCCTCGAAACGGTGGAACACGTCCTGAGGGATTGTGGACTGGTGATCGTGCCTCAAGAGGGAGCGGATTCAGCCATTGATCCCCGTGATCTTGCCGCTCTGGAGGCGTTTTTCGCGTATGTGAAGAAGCAATGTCTGGAGAAGCGCAGTTGTACATTCAAAGATCTGCTCTCCGATCTCCGATTCTATGCTGATCCGGCATATACGCAGGTCAGGCTGACGTATGAATTGCCGCATCTGTCTGTCTCTGGTGTCCGTCTGATGACCGCACATCAGAGCAAGGGTCTTGAATTTGATGTCGTGATTCTCTCGAACTTTCGCGACGGTCACTGGGACAAGAGAACAAAGCGTACAGGCGTCGCATTACCCGAAGATCTGCTCTTCGGATGGG
>CAYGGB010000185.1:0-2473 GCA_964349295.1 uncultured Candidatus Peribacteria bacterium
CTTTTTCTGCGGCCAGAAAGGCCGCGCTGTTGTCGGGATGAATCACCACCTGCGTCATGCCGTAACGGTCCCGTAGATCGATAAAGATCAGCCCGCCGTGATCGCGGCGGCGGTGGACCCAGCCGCAGAGCGTGACGGAGGAATTGGCGTCGGAGACGCGGAGTTGGCCGCAGGTGTGAGATCTAAGCATGCGCTGAGTATAGCGGAAATCGACATGTCGAACATGCTCGTTTCTTCGTAACTTCGTCGAACGTTGGACGAAGACACGAAGTAACGAGAGTATTCGTTTATTTGAATAAACGGCCTAATTCTTCCTTAAATTCTTCCACATCCTTGAATTCCCGGTGCACGCTCGCGAACCGGATGTACGCAACCTGATCCAGCTTCTTCAGTTCTTTCATCACGTCCGTCCCGATGGTCGAGCTGGAGACTTCTTTCTTGTTCGCCGCCCACTTCTCCTCCAGTTTTGTCAGCAACTTGTCGATCTGATCCTGCGTGATCGGCCTTTTGGTGCACGAGAGCCAGATGCCGCGCTCGAGTTTTCCTCTCGAATACGGCTCACTGGTGCCGTCGCGTTTGACGACGATCAATGAGCTTAATTCCTGGCGCTCGAATGTGGTGAACCGGTGTGTGCATTTGGGGCATTCCCGTCGCCGCCGTACGGCGCGGCCTTCCTCACTCACGCGTGAGTCAATCACCGAGGTGTCCTCGAACTTGCAGCGGGGGCAGAACATGCGCTAAGCGTAGCGGAAAGATGATGCCTTCCGCCATACCTGCATTTCATCACTTGCTCGCTCCTTCCAGGATCTGTGTGACATCGGAGTGCACATCGTTCGCGTTCGTCACAACGGTTTCCTGTGCAACCGCGGACGCATTGGTCGCAGCGCTGTTTTTTCCATGAGCTTCGTTGTACCACGTCTGGATGGTGTCACGAAGACCATTGGCTGCGGAAATGCCATAGGGGGCACGAGGTTCTTTATCCATACGATAGATGGGGAAATAGTGAGCCGCTTGTACGGATTCCCTCTTTTCCGGTCAAGGGTCCGGCCCCCGGATTCATGCCCGATTTTTATTTCGCTCTTGAATAAGCCAAAAAGTCATCTTTGCTGTGAAAATTTTCCGGAGAAGTCACTTTTTTATCGGATCCAGAGATCCTTTTCGGAGAATATTGGCTTCAGGATGAGCCAGATTGATGACGGTGGATGGAGGGGTTTTCGGCAGCGTTCCCGAATCGAGAATCAAATCAGGCTGGAATTCCTGTCCGGTGAACTGCCGCACGATCTCCTCTGCGCTGTACGGATTCGGCTGACCGTGAAGGTTCGCCGAGGTCGTGCTCAATGGTGAGCCAAATTTTTTGACGAGCTGCTGCGCGAGAGGGTGGGAGGAAAAACGGAGACCGGCCGAGTGGCTATTCGTTACTTCGTTACTTCGTGTGTTCGTAGGTGTTATCAGGAGAGCGGACGGTGGGTGAGGGTGAAGAGGGAGGATCAGGGTGAGAGGTCCGGGCAGATATTCATCGGCCAGTTTCTGTACTTCATCATTCCAAGTGACATATTTTTTGGCTTCAGTAAGCGATGAAAATAAGGCGCTGACGGGCTGGTCGAGCGGGCGTTGCTTGATCCGGAACAGCTTCATCACCGCGTCGGGATTGCGGAGATCGCATGCGAGGCCGTAGCAGGTTTCGGTGGCGTGGGCGATGATGCCGCCACTTTGCAGGACAGTGAGCGCGTGCTGGATGCCGGGGGTGTCTGCGGGGAGAATGTTCATAGGGACTAGAGACTAGGGATTAGGGACTTCTCGCATACATTTGGTCGTAGTTCCTAGTCGCCAGTCCCTAATCTCTTTGGACCTCTGGACCGAATTGCACTAGGCATCGACTTTCGAATCATATCGGGCCATCACCTCCTCAATTTTCTTTTCCAGTATCGTCGACATCGTGATCGTGAGCGGAACAGGAATCACCTGCTCGCCGATTTTGAGCTGCACGCGTTCTTTGCCGGGGAAGGTTTCGAACGTCCGCTTAAGATCCAGAAGCAATTGTCTTGGGGCACGGGGAGGGAGCTGGATTGTATGGATGGAGATTTGGGAGGAGATTGATTGTTCTGGTGCTGTCGGAGATTCGTTACTTCGTGTCTTCGTTACTTCGTGTTCTTGCAAGGAGCCTTTACGAAGTAACGAAGAAACCCTTCGACCCGGCTCAGGACTGGCGAGCATGTTCGAATCCCCGACCGGCGTGCCTTCTTCATCAATCTTCATCCCATTCACGATCCAACGACCAAGCGGCCCCAGAAAATCATCCACAATCTCATTCTTCGGTCCTACGACAACCGTTTCGCCCGCGATCACATTCCCTTCTTCATCGACCAGTTCCACCTGTTCCTCCTCGGTCTCGCGGCGTGTTGTCCGGATGCCGGCGCGGGCCTCTTCTTCGTCAAAAAATCCATCCTTCTTCGCGTTTTGAATCATCGTGGAG
>CAYGGB010000186.1:0-2462 GCA_964349295.1 uncultured Candidatus Peribacteria bacterium
GGGGGTGGCGATCGGACACAGGCGGCAGCGGACCTGACAGATACCAGGTCCGCTGCCGAATGTGTCCGATCGCCAACCCCGAGCAGAAGAATGTTTGTCATGCCCTCCTCGTTGCGGGGGGCCATCGTTCCCGTGACGCTGGACACGGCTTGCACCGCAAGCGCGCCGATCTTTTCGGACGCTGCAAAAGCCACGACGCTCAGTGCCACCGTCGCGCATGCAGCGCACGTCCACAAGATCGACATCTTGATCATGCGTATTTCCGCCCCGGTGAGGGCAGTGGAACGCGAATCCGCCGGCGCCGGGGGGAGCGTGGGCATTCAGAGGTAAGACGCATGTCCCACACCGGTCTTACCGGAGGGGGTCGCGCATTCTACTCCGGGATACTGTTGCCGGCCCGTAAAATGTCCGGAATCACGAAAGCCCCTCCAGCAGCCGTCAGAGTCATTTTTTACTGTTCTTCCGATGGAACTCTCTGCGGAAGAGCACTACCATCAGACTTCTATGCGATTGAGCGCAGCCGCCAACAGAATTTTCTCCGTCATTATCGTTGCCGGTGCTCTGGCGGGATGTACGCCGGTCGCTGTTCCAGCACCGTCATCATTATCATCATCTGCAGGTCGAAAACCTGCGTTGGAGCAACTGCCGTCCGAGCTCAGTATCCCGTACTTCTCACAGATGCGCCTGAGCGGGACGGGACTCACGCTGACGCGCGTGCTCCGCCGGGAATCTGCGTACGCGCAGCACGAGATCCGGTATCGCAGCAACGGACTCACCATCAGCGGAATTCTCAATATTCCCGAAGGGGCCGGTCCGTTCCCGCTGGTCATCTTCAATCACGGGCATATCTCTCCCTCTATCTATACCGTCGGCAGGGGACTGCGGCGCGAGCAGGATTATCTGGCGCGCGCGGGTTTTGCGGTTCTTCATACCGATTACCGCGGCCATGGCGAATCCGATGAGAGTCCGATGGTCGACAAGGCCTACGATGGCAATCTGGAGTACGCGATGGACAGCATCAATGCGATTCTGGCGGTACGTGAGGCGAAACTTCCCCGCATCGACGCCACGCGCATCGGGATGCTGGGGCATTCGCTCGGCGGCGGCGTCACGCTCGCAGTCCTGACCTCTCATCCGGATCTGGTGAATGCGGCTGTCCTCTACGCGCCGGTGAATTCCGATGTCTGGGAGAACTTTTCACGGTGGCGCCGCGAACGCGAAAAAGATGACCGCACCGAAGAGATCAATGGCACCCGCGAATCGAATCCGGATTTTTGGAACGCACTGTCGCCGCAGTTCTATCTGAAGAACATCAACGCGCCCGTTCTTCTCTTCCACGGCGACAGGGACAAAGATGTTCCCAAAGCCTGGTCCGACGATCTTCATGCCCGTCTGCAGGCGCTCGACAAAGACATTACCTACGTCGAATACGCCGGCGAGGGTCACGAGTACGGTCCCAAGTGGAACGATTTTATGGAAAAGACGGCGGCGTTTTTCCATGAGCATCTTTCACCTCCGTGATTGTCCGGAGCTCATGTGCACGAACCTCTCCAGATTCTGTTCCACGAAATAGCGGTCAAAAGCGCGGCGCTGAAAATCAAACATGCCGTTGAAAGCCTCTCCCATCGCCGCGCAGCCCTGGCGCTCAAGGCCGGGCATGGTGCCGCTGAGTGATTGCACGATTTTTTTCTTCGGAAGAGCCTCCAGCGTCCCGTCATCCCCGTTGCCTGCCAGCTCAAAACATTCAGGGTTGTAGAGCGCGTGCATTCTCGGATCGGCATTCGCGGGTGTGGATGCCGGGAGGGCGACACTCCGGTGGAAACTCATGAAAATATCCTTGCGGCACGACCCCATAACCTGTGCGAATCGCAGGTTGTTCTCCATCAGTGCGCGCATTTTCTGTACCGTCACGTTGTTTTTTCCGAATTCCCGCTCGCAGAGCTGCATGTCGAGCAGAAAGAGATTGTAGTTGAACCCGATTGGCGTCTGGAACCCGCTGTTCAGAACATCTTCCGGTTTCGATATCACCGGAACCGGCAGTTCCATGGATGTCAGATGTTCCTGGGATTGCCGGTAAAGATCCGTTCCGACGCTGGCGTCACCCCATTCCCTGATGTGATGTTTACACAGACGATGGGTGACCGTCTTCAGTTCCAGCATCCCTTCTTCCCTGCTTTCCCAGTCGCATGCTTCAAACGCCTCCCGCAGTTCTCCCGCAACCGGCAGGAGCAGCGGCTCTCCTTGCAGCCACTCTTCTATCCTCGTCCACACCTGCTGCGACATGGGACCGGAATATTTCTGGTGATCCTGCAGTGCCCTGACGATGGCCATCCGGTGCCGGCTTTCCGGTTGCTGCATGTCGCGACGGACACCCGGCAGAAAGCGGGAATGTGCGGCGTCGATTTCCTTCCGGACTTCCGATAAAGAATTCTGGTGAACCGGCATATATGTAAATATTAAAA
>CAYGGB010000187.1:0-2454 GCA_964349295.1 uncultured Candidatus Peribacteria bacterium
GGTTTACAGTCGAAATTGCTGCATTTTTCAGAGTACTGAGTTTCACGCCCTCTTCATTCCCTCTCGCATTTCCCCGCACCTCAATATCACCGATATTCGTTGCATGAACCGCTTTCAGAGTGAGACCAGTCGACGGGTCATTGGCATTCCTCTCGTAAAATGTCTTGAAGGGGCCATTGTCATCATCGCCAAACCGAACCTGATATTTGTTGTTATCCCTTTTAAATTGCATGCGTGTTCCTTCCAGATTCACTGTCCGCAAATCGATGCTGTTGATATCGATTTTGTGGTCCGGACCCGGGAATGAAAGTGAGCCGAGCGAGCGAGCACCCTCCGGAGTCGTCGTCGGCTGCACTGCAGGAGTCGAGACAGCGAGGACCGCCCTGTATTGGGCTTCCCCTTCTGCAGTGCTCGCCTGCGGAATACTCGGGATTGGCGGAATGGCCGCACTCATGCTGTTCACACGGGCGCGTTGTGCGATCGGTAACCAGAGATTATAGAGCTCGTTCCATTTTTTAATGATCACCGGACGAGTTGCGTCGTCTGGAAGTGCGAGCACTATCAATTGATCGGTAGATCTGGTCAGTAATTCCGAAAAATCGGTGTTTTCCCCGAGCTGAGCCTCAATAACCATACGAAAGTGAAAATCCCTGCCACGCGCCCGCATCGCGGGTGATGCATTGAACCACTTGGACGTTGCAAATGCGTTCGCGGCCATGCCGCGAATGGCACCAAACAGAAATTTGACAACGGTCTCCGCAGGAATATCGATTCCTTTTTCGCGCAGACCCTGCAAAACATTGCGGACCAGCTCGCTCTGCGCGATGCCGACAGCTGCCTTCAGAATGCCTTCCTGGCTCGCATACTGCTGGAAGTTTGTTCCGGTGTTGAGCCCGTTGAGTGCGACCAAAGCCTGTTTGAACGCTTCCTCATACCGTGTGCTGCTGGCAACTTCATTGAGCTGCTGGATGAATACCTTTGGATCAACACGGATTGCCCGCGCTAATTCGGTAAGGTCTGCCTCTGGGATATTGCGCAGAAATTCGCTCAGGGCCATCTGCTTGGTGGCAACTTCTTTCAGTTCCTTCTGCTGATTCTGGTTTTTGACAAGCGCATTGGCAGTCCGGACATCTGCCGTCAGCGCTGCTAGTTTTGTGCGGAGTTGTTTGATGCGACTCTGCGCCTGAAGTTTTTCATTTCCTTGCTTGGTACCACGCTCAAGCATCTTGCCGATTGCCTCTGATAATCGCTTTCGAACTCCACCTGGAGTTATGACAGCAGGAATACCAACAATCGTGAACGATGCAGGGAAGTTTTGTAATGCTTCAGCAGTAAGAGGAGTGGCGATTGTCGGACATCCCGGGACTTGCCTCATGGCATTCACAATCTCCTGAACATCTGTGTTCTGGTGGCCCAATTGAATCAGCGCTTGTTTCAGAACACCAAGATTGATCTGACTTGTACTATTTTCATCAGTCGCAACCTGTAATTCCTTCTTTATTTCCTCCAGAGCCAAACGGATAGAGTCAGGAACAGGCTGTTGCGCCTCTGGGGCACGCGGCCCTTCGGGATTACTCGTCTGAAAACACATCCTCCCCTCCCGGAACGAGAGCTTCATGCGCGCGTATGTATGTATGTGTTTCATAACAGATGAGAAGGATGGATTACGATGCGACAGGAATTTTTGAAGGCATTTGTTTGAGAGCTTCGAAGTACTGATGAACGCTTTCTTTGAGGGGAACGCTTTCGGCTTCCAGGAGAATTCCGACGAGTTTTTCGATCTGTCCTGGATTCATAGTCGGGAGAGTTCCAAGCCAGTACGTCCGCTCGTCACCCGTGAGCAACGTGCTCCGTGTAATGAGCGCCTGCAGCTGGGAAAGTTCCATTGAGGGAATGGGTGTTAAATCCAAATATTATAGCCTAAAACGGCATTTTCCTGAAGGTGACAAAGGTGACATCTATCTAAAAAGTGCCAGAACATACTTCAAATATGACAAAACTGCCCTTAACGAGCGTACGAAGAAACGAATAAACGAAGTAACAAATCCCCGATCAGCTTTGTGCTACTATCAACAACGCACATTTCCCTTTTGATTATGAACATCCAGCACTTCGAAAAAGGCCTCTCCTATTCTGACGAAGAATTTCTGACTCTCGCCCGCAAAATCGGCAAGCTCGCCACATACTGCAAAAAACTGAAGGACGAAGACTCCTTCATCCGCATCGAATCCGAGCGTCGGCCAACAAAGAAAGACCGGGATCAGGTGAAAGTGATGATCACCGTCCAGCTTCCGCGCACCGCACTCCGCGCCGAGTCGCGCCGCAACCGGGTGATCGAAGCCGTCGACCGCGTGGTGGAAAAACTGGAACCGCAGATCAAGAAATATAAAGAGATGCAGACGGGGAGGGGGCGGGCACGGGCAACGAAGAGGAGGAGGGATTGATGCCCTGTAC
>CAYGGB010000188.1:0-2427 GCA_964349295.1 uncultured Candidatus Peribacteria bacterium
GCACCGTGGGACACTCTTACCATGGATTTCCAGGCAGAGCCGGGTTCGGTGCCTCAGGCCATTGTCCTCCCGGACGTTGACTCTATCCTTTTGCCGGATACCAGCGAGGCATTCGATGGAGACTGGCACACGCTCAGAATTGTTCGTACAGGCCCGACGACTGCGCAGGTGTTTATTATTGACCCGATTGCAGCCGTGTCCCAGGCGACTGTACACAAAACGATCGCAATGGGTTTCTTTGAAAGTTTCTGGAAATCACTTCTCGCTGCATTGCTTTCGACAACAAAGACCATAAGCATCAACGGTCCTTCCGCCGGAAAAATCGATAATGTTCAGCTCACAACCCTGACCGGCGATCTCTTTGATTTCTCGTTCCCTGCCGTCACAACGATTTCCACTCCTTCATCCGTCAACAGTCTCTCGGGAATATTTGGAGGGGGAGCATCTGTTGTGGAGAAGAACAGTGTGTTTGTTGTGACAGTGGACCCCTCTTGTACTGATGGTATCAATCAGGATGGAAATGCTGTCACTGATGATTGCAGCGTGACAAAGCCCAAAGAACTGCTGAACTGTGCCGATACATTCGATAATGACGGCAACGGAGATACTGATGGTGGCGATGCTGTCTTTTGCGGCGTGAGCGGAATAGGAGAACTGCCGAACTGCTCTAATGGTCTGGACGATGACGGTAACGCGATGTCGGATTTCACTGACCCAGATAATTGTGGCGCAGGGAAAAGCGGTGAATTCAGTTCCGTTATTAACGTTGAATAGGCTGTTTGAAAGAGCCAGCGAAGAGGAGGAATAAAACCCTCCTCTTTCGCATTTTAGCCGCTAATGATGATGCCAAATAAACTTGACTAATTAAGCTTTGGCCAGTAAAATCTGCAGTCAATATGGCTATTGGCGAACTTCGTGACAAAAAAGAGGCTGAAACGGTGGGTTTTGAGAAGCCAATTGTCTCTGTTGCGTCGCTGGAACAGGAAAGTCTTCAACTGGACAAATATATAGAAATCGTCAAGCAGGAGACACAGCATTTGCCCGGTATTTCTCATGTCATTGAAAAAGCACAAAAAGCGCGGATGCAAAAGGGCATCACAGACCCGAGGAGTTTTGCTGATGAATTTTCTGCCATAGCGGAAACGGAGCAACGGCTTCGCGATGAGCTGGGGATTGATGAAGGAATGCAGATGTTCCGGCAACGCATATTCGATTTGCTTGATCCGGAATTCCATCAAAAAACATTCCGTTTTAACACGGGAGTCAGGGGGGAGAAATTTGCCCAAGGCGGAATGGGAGCCATGTTCAAGGCATCTGTTGGAGGAAAAACATGTATCGTCAAAAAACTGCATGATGAACGTCCCGATTTGAAGCGCAGGTTTATCCGGGAACAGACAGCACTGCAGATTCTGAAAGGCGAACTGGCACCCCGTTTCGATGGAGTTCTGGTTGTGAATGATGAAGGTGACGTTGTGGATGATGATGACGTCACGGGAAAGCGGCACATATTAATGGAATGGATTGATGGGGATACACTGGAAAACCTCTTGAAAAAAAACGGAGGTCCTCTCACTCCTCAGCAGGTGTATCCGATCCTCGCATCTGCTGCTGCGGCAAATGCCAATCTTGTAATGAAATATGGCATCTATCACCGCGATATCAAGCCTGCGAATATCATGGTGAATCGCAATACGGGCGAAGTAAAAATCATCGACTTCGGAGTCAGTGGCATGCGTGACAGGAAAGAGGATGTTATTGATGACACCACTGATGGAATGGTCATGGGTACGCTTTCGTTCATGTCCAAGGAACAGTTCAATAATTTCCACGAACTGGATGACCGCAATGAAACTTTTGCGATCGGAGCGACCGCATATTATTTGCTGACGGGCGAATATCCCGCCCCCGGAAGAATGAATGATCACGCGCGATGGAACGGCGAACTGGATCTGTCGAAAGTGCCCCCGGAAGCGCGTCAATGGCTTCAGCAATTGCTTGCAGCCGATATCAATGATCGTTTGCCTATCAGTGAAGCCGGCAGATTTGCCTTTGAACAGAGCGATCATGTCCAGAAATTCAACGGAGGAGGGTGGCAAAAATTTTTGAAAGTCAGCAATGCCCGGCGGGCAGTGGATCCGGAAATGGTCTTTAAAAAGGAAGGAGAATCTTCCAGCGAAATGCTTTTGAGTACACCACAAAATGCTTTCCGTTCTTCTGCCCCTCCAGCACAGCCAAAGTTCTGGACCCCGAAAAAGAAAATCGGAGCAGCCGTCGGAGGGGTGACAGCAGTGAGTTCCGCGGCACTCTTGGCAATGGCTATTGGTTTTGGCGCACCTGCTCCCGTTGATGATCCGGTCAAGAAGAATAAGTCACCCGATCCTGGTTCCGGGGAGCAGAAGAACGATGGTAAAAAGAACAGAGAAAGGA
>CAYGGB010000189.1:0-2391 GCA_964349295.1 uncultured Candidatus Peribacteria bacterium
GTAAACGATTTCGACTAGTGGTGATGGATTTTCACTCATCGTTTTTCCCTGGAGGTACCGGTATGTCAAATACAACGGAAACAGTCGGGGCGCAAAACTTTGAGAGCCGGTCAAATTCTGTCAAGCAACTCTGCGACCTTTATCGAGTCGTCATTGCGATTGCCGTTGGCGTTGCATTTCATAATATTATCGACACGAATGTCACACCGATTCCAATTAAAAACGACCAGCTGAAGGCATTTTTTGCGTTCATTGTGACGATCATTCCATTTTTTCACGGAGCCGTGCGCCATCTCTTCGCAACCTATGTGGAGGGAGGAGGCAGCACGCGAGTAAAGAACTGGGCAATCCTAATCGATTTTTACCTGCTCTTCATGGGAGGTGGTCTGTTTGTTGCATTGTCTTCAACGCTTGGAGATACCTTATCGTTCTTGGTAATCCTTGTGCTTTTGCTGGGACTCGATTGCATTTGGGGGATACTGGCAAGTATGGGATTTGCAGGCACGTACTCTCAGAGGGCGGAGATGAAATGGGCCGCCATCAATTTCTTTGCGGTTGTCATGCTGGTAGTACTTTATGTTTTTTCTCCGTTTCTACTCAGAAGTGGTTTTACCGATGACAATATTCAGATATTTATCCTTCTGATTGTGGGCGTTCGCACGGTAGTTGATTACGCGTGGAACCTCCGTTTCTACTGCCCCTAATCGAGGTTGCAGCGGTCACATCAGGTCCCGTATAGGGATTAGATAGGTCCGCTATATCGAATGTACGCCGACTGTAATGTTCTAGGTGTCGCACATTTGTTGCGGTGTAGAACACTCACGTGCAACTTCCACTACAAATCTTAAGAGCGGTGCACGTACCAGCATCCCGTGAAAAACGACCACGTCAGGAAGCACGAAGCTGGCAAAAGCCTCGATCTGAGCGGCACTATCCAAGGCCTGTGCGCCTCGGAAGCCGAGTTGCGGGAAATCATCTCCTTCCTGATTCAGAACCGAGAGCATCAGCGGGACAGAGAGCTTGCGAGGTTGCAGGCCGAGGCGGACGAACTGGTGACCCGGCTGTGTCAAAACCAATCCGAGCGGCTGCTGGAGTGCATCTCCTGCTTCAAGGACATTGTTAGGCTGCACCGTCAGCTTGTGGAGCAAAATGACGAACAAGGAAACCGAGGAGAAGATACGGAAGCTGGCAGCTCTTGACCCTAAGACAGCTGTTTCAAATTGGCTGTTCTATCTTTCTGGCGAGGGTGAGGAGCGCGAGCTTGCGGATGATCTGCTCGACGTTCTTCTCTATCAGAAGCTCCGAAAGGACTACCAAAAACAGATTTTCCTCGAGCCGGCGCCGGCGCCTGATTGTTATGGCGAATATGCATTGGGCTCTGTTCTCTATCCACCGGGGAAAATTTTCTCTCAGTTCGGTTTGCGTGAAACGGAATGGATCAAGCACGTCCTGATTACGGGCATGACCGGAGCGGGGAAAACCAATCTTGCATTTCAGATCCTCAAGGAGTTCAAGAGGCACAATAAACCATTCATAGTTTTTGACTGGAAGAGGAACTACCGCGACCTTCTCCAACTGCGCGAGTTTCAGGAACTGCGTGTCTTTTCAGTCGGCCGCGATTTGATGCCGTTCCGCTTCAATCCTCTTATTCCTCCGCCTGGGACAGAGCCTGGCCACTGGCTCATGAAGCTCGTCGATGTGCTTAAACATGCGTACTTCGTAGGTGAGGGCGTAGAGTTCCTGCTCAGGGAAGGCATTGATTATGTTTACGAGCAATCCGGCTATTTCGATGGAACGAAGAAACGCGTTCCGACATTCGAGCATGTCCGCACGTGGATTACGCAACAAAGGCTACAAGGCAGGATGTCATTGTGGAAAGCGTCTGCCATGAGAGTTGTTGAAAGCTTGTGCTTCCGCCACGGTCTAGGCCAGGTCGTTCTGTCAGAAAATGATTGGGATTATGCACATCTGCTTAACTCTGACGTTGTGCTGGAGCTGGACAGCCTCTCGGATTCGGACAAGGTCTTTCTGACGGAAGCCTTGATTCTTTGGCTATACGAGTTTCGAAAGAATGAGGGCAAAAGGGAGACGTTCAAGCATGCCCTGTTGATAGAGGAAGGGCATCACATCCTGTCTCACAAAAAAGAAAATGTTGAAGGCGCGGAAACCATCATGGAAACATGCCTGAGGCAGATAAGGGAATTTGGAGAAGCTGTACTTGTCATTGACCAGGAACCTATAAAACTCTCGAACAGCATCAAGGCAAACACCTACTGCAAGATTTCATTCGCTCTGGGCAACGGCAAAGATGCTTTAGAGATTTCAAACTGCATGGGCCTGAACAAGGAAGAGAGCGAATATCTGAATTTGCTGGATGTTGGCCACGCGATT